>DGOT01000278.1:6550-9129 GCA_002389465.1 Bacteroidales bacterium UBA4459
CCGGAAGAAGCATTCAAGGAACGGATCAAGCTAATGATGCCCTACCAGGTTAATACCGCTGTGATGAAGAAAACAGGGAACCCAAATGTTAAATTTCTGCATTGCCTGCCGGCTTTCCACAACAGGGATACCGTCATCGGTAAGGAGATTTATCAGAAGTACGGTGTGGAAGCCATGGAAGTAACCGATGACGTATTCGAATCGCCGGCTTCGGTGGTATTCGACGAAGCTGAAAACAGGTTACATACCATCAAAGCTGTGATGGTGGCTACGCTGGGCGCTTAGAAAAATTATGAAATTCAAAAAAGGAATAATTATTTTATAAACCCACCCCTACACCCCTCCAAGGAGGGGAACTAAAGGAATTCCTTTTTTGAATTTCAACAAATAAAAACCAAAATGGAAAAACAGGAATACATCTGTCCAAAATGCGGCAACAAACAGTACGAGGTAGACGAAATCAGAACTACCGGAGGGGCATTTGCGAAAATATTTGACGTACAGAATAAAAAATTCACGGTGGTTTCCTGTGCCCATTGCGGGTATTCCGAACTTTACAAAAAGACAACAAGTACCTTCGGGAACGTAATCGATTTTTTTACCAATTAACACGAATTATTAAAACATGGCCAACCAGGAAGATCTTTTTAAGAAAATTATTGCCCATGCCAAAGAGTATGGTTTTGTATTTCAATCAAGTGAGATTTACGACGGATTAAGCGCTGTTTATGACTACGGCCCGAACGGAACGGAATTGAAAAATAACATAAGGGCGTATTGGTGGAAAGCCATGGTGCAGATGCACGAGAACATTGTGGGGATTGATTCAGCTATTTTCATGCACCCGACCATCTGGAAAGCTTCGGGGCACGTGGATGCCTTTAACGACCCTTTGATCGACAACAAAGACTCGAAAAAGCGTTACCGTGCCGATGTGCTGGTGGAAGATCATATGGCCAAAATTGAAGGTAAGATCAATAAAGAAGTTGTAAAAGCACGTAAGCATTTTGGAGATGCATTTGATGAGCAACAATTTCTTGAAACCAACCCACGGGTTCTTGCCAATAAAGCAAAACTGGAAGATATAAAAGGGCGTTTGTATCCCGCCATGGATAATGATGACATGGCAGCTATCAAGCAACTGATTGAAGATTTGGAAATTGCCTGCCCGATATCGGGCTCACGCAACTGGACCGAAGTACGGCAGTTCAACCTGATGTTCTCTACCAATATGGGCTCGACAGCCGAAGGTGCCACCGAAATTTTCCTGCGCCCCGAAACCGCCCAGGGCATTTTTGTGAATTACCTGAACGTACAAAAAACCAGCCGGATGAAAATTCCGTTTGGCATTGCCCAGACAGGAAAAGCTTTTCGTAACGAAATTGTAGCCCGCCAGTTCATTTTTCGGATGCGGGAATTTGAGCAGATGGAGATGCAGTACTTTGTACGCCCCGGCGAAGAAATAAAATGGTATGAATACTGGAAAGAGCAGCGGATGAAATGGCACGTTTCAACGGGTATTCCGGCTGAAAAATTCCGCTTTCACGACCATGATAAGCTGGCGCATTACGCCAATGCCGCCGCCGATATTGAATTTGAGTTCCCGATTGGATTCAAAGAGTTGGAAGGCATCCACTCGCGTACCGATTTCGACCTGAGCGCCCACGAGAAATTTTCCGGCAAAAAGCTGCGCTATCACGATTCCGAACTGAACGAAAGTTACGTCCCTTATGTAGTTGAAACCTCCATCGGGCTTGATCGTATGTTCCTGGCTATTCTCAGCCATGCCTATACCAATGAGCAACTGGAAGACGGCTCCAGCCGTGTGGTAATGAAGATTCCGTCGGTTCTCGCGCCTTATAAAGTAGCGGTATTTCCGTTAACCAAAAAAGACGGGTTGCCGGAAAAAGCCCGCGAGATCATGGACGGGCTGAAAGAAGATTACATGTGCTTTTATGAAGAGAAGGACACCATTGGCAAACGCTACCGCCGCCACGATGCCATTGGCACACCTTATTGCGTAACTGTTGATCACCAAACGCTGGAAGACAATACTGTAACCATCCGCGAACGCGACAGCATGAAACAAGACAGGGTTTCTATTGATAAGATTGGAAGTATTGTTGCAGAAAAATTAAAAGCAAACTAGATTTACTTATTATTGTAGGCGGTCATCGTCCTGTCAATACCGAGTGTTACAAAACTTTTTATTTCTTCAACTGCTTTTTCTACCTGCGGGATCATCAGTTTTTCTTCGGACCGGGTCCACTGGCCCAGCACATAATCCGACTGGTAACCTTTCGGAAAGTCATTGCCGATACCGATTCTTAAGCGCGGAAAGACATCCGTATTCAGTTTGATGATGATATCGGTCAGTCCGTTATGACCAGCATCTCCGCCTCTGGCTTTCATGCGCAGCATACCGGGAGGTAAAGCGATATCATCGAGTACTACCAGCATCCTCTCATTCGGGATTTTCTCTTTCTCCAGCCAGTATTTAACCGCTTTTCCGCTTAGGTTCATGTAGGTAGTTGGCTTGATAATCACCAGCGTGCGCCCTTTGTGCTTTACCTTGCATA
>DGOT01000053.1:0-320 GCA_002389465.1 Bacteroidales bacterium UBA4459
GTGATTTCGACCAGCCCGTCAGGCCACCATGACCTGTGTAGTTCAATATGAGTGCTCCCCTTTCCACCTGTTCGCTAATAAGGGCATTTACTTCGGGGTAACGTTTTCCACCCGGCACTACAATCTTTGTAAAAGCATCGGAAAATATTTTATTGATCCGGATACCGGGGTGCAAGGTGTCGGCAATGTCTATCAGTTGCTTTGCCTGATGCATGTGCAGGTTAACATCACCGTCATCAGCAATAAAACACAGAACATTTCTCCAGTCGCGCATTACTTTTCGGCTTTGGCTCAGGTAATGTTCGATTTTATCAACAGCT
>DGOT01000053.1:325-11452 GCA_002389465.1 Bacteroidales bacterium UBA4459
ACGGTCGCTGAGAAGTCCGAAAAAATCGTCCGTAACATAAGAACCCGTTAACCTAAGGGACTCATCTGATTCATAAGTAGGAACAAAATTTGTATTTTCATGAACCCTGTGTTTGTAATCGTACGAAGCATCTCCAAACAAGAGTAAATATCCGCTTTGGTACTCATCTTCAAAGGAGCCTCTGACATACAGCATGCGCATGAAATTCCTGATAGCAGCAATGTCCTGCGAGCCGGAAGAAAATTCATTATAGATTTGTGCGGGCGTGAGCACAACCACCTGCATGCCATCCCCAGCTTCGTGTAATGCAGCCAGCCTGTTTGCTTCTTCCAAAAAACCGGGATAGCTCACAATGACCATGTCAACATTTGAAATACTGTGCAGGTTTTGGTTGGGGATTTTTTCAAATGAAACGGGGCTGTAAGCATCCGAATGATTGAAGATAACAAATTCCAGTAGTGAATCGGTAGGCAGAACAAAATAAGAAAAGCCATCCTCAAAAAGATAATTTATATTTACCGGGTTATGCCTGTCGGTTATATTCCATATCACCTCATTTCCATCGGTTTGCGACAGGTTAAACCGGCTTACGTTTCCGGTGGCGGCAGACCCCGGATTTCGGAAAGCCATCTGGCTTCCTGTGTACCGGAGATCTCTTTCAGCATTCAACGTAATAAAATTGACCCAGGTAACGGATGTGGGATCATCCGCCAGATACTTGACAGTAACATCTACAGCATCGCTGTCGCTAAAAAAAGTAATGACCTGGTTGGAACTTCGCGCATAAAGCCCTCCATTAATACTGACTTTTGTTACTTTTACCGAGTCGATCAGCAATACTCCATTTACAAATACCTGGTAATAAGTATTGATAAATGAACGGGTCGCCATATCCACTTGCAAATACAGGGGCTCATCTGTAACATGGTTTGGAAACTGAAATGAGTAAGTCCGTTCCAGGGTTTCTCCCGTAAGACGTTCACCAAACCATTCCTTGCCAGAAAGGATCAGATTCTCCAGGTCTTTATCGTGTGTTACGTAGTCAACAAATTCATTGACTTCGACAGTGGGTTGCTGCACCGAACTTTCAAAGTTGGTCACTCTTTTGTCGTTACCCCTGTTTGTGGTTAAAAAATAATAAACCGTATCGGAGAACAAATTATTCCGGTGCTCAAATCGGGAACTGAAGATATTGTACCACCAAACAACAGACGACTGGGCATAAAACAAAATATAATCGTCCTGGTCGAAGCTATTGTCTTCGGCCCCGGCAATATAAATGGTGTTCTCTGTTAAATCATCAGGGCGGCTGCTAAAATTTGATTCATTCAGCATGCCGTTATATGTTCCGAACAGGCCTATTTTGGAAACATCAAGCCCTCCGGGGTCAACACCCATACTTTGCAGGTTTTCATAAGTTATTTTATGGATACCTGTTTGCACAACTCCTATTTTATACCAGTCGCCAGAGCGCAAAACCGAATTGTCAGCAAAAAAAACTTCCCTGTTTTCACCTTTTTTCTGTATCTCGGCCGGGACAAAATTTACAGAAATAGTCATCTCCTTAATCAGCCTGATGATACCATCTTCACTGATCATGGGAACTATAAAAATACTGGCAGTTCGTCCCTCATATGCCACATGCCAGAGGAGCGAATCCTGTACGAGTTCTCCATCGGTGAGATTGGCCTGTTCATAAACCCGAAGCGTATCGAAAATAATGCTGTCGAAGCTCAGGTCACATGCAAACTGCTCTGATGGCAAGCCTATTTCTGCCGTAAAAACCGGTAACGATCCATACCTGTATTTAGTAATACTGTTCTCAAATGAAATAGTGTGTATTTCCTGGTTCTTAACCGTTTGTTGCACGCTTATATCATGCCAGTCTGGACGCACAGGAATTTGCTCCTGTCCGATGACCAGCGAAGGGAGTAAAACAAACAGTATGTAGTAAATCTGTTTCATTATAGTGAACCGCAAAAATACATTGTTTTAGTCAACTAACGGAGAAATACCAGTTTCGACACATCCTGTGCTGTTTCGCCGTCTTCTTTTCTAACAGTAACACGGTAGATATAAAATCCTTTAGCTATTCTCGCTCCGTTATCATTCAGGCCATTCCAGCTTATTGGTGGTGATTTATATCCTTCGGGGTTTATACGTGCTTCAATGGTTTTTATAAGTCTTCCGTCCATAGCGAAAATCTGGATTTTGACATCAAGGTCTTGCCCCGACTGGTTATGATCAAACACAAAACTTGTCTGATCGATAAACGGGTTGGGATAATTAATCAGATTTTCAATAATCAGATCACTCTCTGACATGACAATAAAATTGAGGTAGGCTGTTGACGAGTTATTGTAAATGTCCCACACCCGCAAACTCAATACATGTTGCCCGTCTTCCAGATTGCTGAATGGATAATTGATGGTTCCCTGCTGAAAGTTATTGATATCCGCTTCGTAATAATCATTAAGATTATACGTCATATTCTGGTCATCGTCAATTACTGCAAGAATGTCATGGCCAATCCCGTTTCCTGTGGTGTTAATCCCACTTTCATCATAAACAAACGCTAACAGATCGGGATTCTGGTCTGTTATGTCACCTGAAACAAAAGTTGTATCGTTCATGTAAGGCAGGATGTCAGGCCCTTCATTATCTTCTTCCGCTTCGTCATTAAACCCGCCAATAATGATATTTTCATAATATCCATTGCCATCTGTTGAATCATTACGCAGATAATAACTTATCCTTCCCACTCCGTATTTATAAGAAATATCTTTAGGCATGATAAACTCAAACATAAACTCACCGTTGTTAATTGCTGCCTTACCGTTAAATAATACATTTTTCCTAATTAAAAATGTTGTCGGACTGCTTTCATCTCCATAAGTAAGGATTTCGGCGAATTTGTCGTAAACAGTCGGGAAAACAAGCCCGTTAAAGTCGGTTAGCTTGTTGTTGTACTGATCCGTAACAATGCCTTCGACAACTACTTTTGACAGAGCCTGTAATGTGTCGTAGACGCCCTCTTCCACAACATGTGTATTAATTTTAACGGTTGCTGCTTTATGCTGCGTATAGGCAAGCTTCAGCGCAGGGTCTCCTATCAGAATGAACTTTGAATCGTTATCTCCACCCAGCACCTTTGAATTCATGATCACATCACCAAGACAAGGATAATTTCCATTTATTTTCTGAAAGATATTATTCTTGTAAATGGCCATATTTAACGCAAGATTCGAACTGGCAAACGTAGCCCTTGTCGTTGATAATAAAGCAATCCCTCCCCCGTCTTCGTTAAGAAAAACAAATTCCCCTGCCGATACACGTGTAGGGTCGTCATACCGTGTAAACTCACAGGTAGCCGTTATAAACAAAGATAACTTATTGTAATTGGTCCACGAGTTAATATCAGCTATTTGCATAAATTTCTCATGACCCAAACCGGCCTCACCACCGTGCCCTGAATAATTGAAAATTAAGGTGCCTTTTTCAATTCTGTCGTTAATGGCCTGGTTCATATCCGGTGATGCCTGCCCTCCTGTTGTAGCTATCTGTTTGTAAGCATCGAGGTATATTTTATCGATATTGTACACCGGATAGTTTTCATACAGATGGGATGATAATTGTTCGGCATGCCGTAGGTGCATATTATTTTCTCCGTCATCGGCCACAAAAGTGATCATGTTTCTCCACGGTTGCATCACTTCTTCCGTATTAGTAGCATAACGGATTGTTTTATCCACAGCAAGTGTTGCCTGTTCCGGGGAAGAGACTACAAAGCGGCCAATGCCAATATCCACCCTTCCCGATCCATTACCTCCCTCACCGCTATCCATATAGCCAAAATAGTCATCGCTGGCAATGGAGTTGACTATGTTCATTGATTCAATCGATTCCCAGCACGGAACAAAATTGGTGTTGTCAGATAAAATGTCTTTATAATCGAACGAGGCATCGCCGAACAGCAGCAGGTATTTGATTTCACGTCCGGGATCGCTGTTATCATACAGCATCTTTACAAAATCGCGAATGGCCGTAATGTCCTGTGACCCGGAGGAAAATTCATTATATATCTTTTCCGGAACCGTAACAAAAGTTGTCATCTGGTCCTTTGTTCTGTGAAACTCAGCCAGCCTGTTGGCTTCATCCATAAAATCTTTGTGTGCAATAATCAGGTAATCGATATTTTTTAAAGCATGAAGATTCTGATTTTCCACCTGTTCTACAAATTCAGCCTGATATAAGCCGGCTCCATCATAAAAAGCAACGTATTGAGTTAGGGTGTCGGCAACGGCATCGAACTCCATTTTCCCTGACGAAAACTGGGTTTGAACCCGTTGGGCATTCACAGGGCTGCTAATGTCCCAAATGATCAGGTCAGCATCAGCACTGCTTATCCTGTAGCGAGCAACTTCAGCATTGTGTTCGGAAACAGGCTTACGAAACATCATCTGGTTGCCTGACATCAGCAGTTTCCTCTTTACATTCAATTCTATAAAATCGAGATAACCCGTTGAATTATTCGAATTTCTCCGGTATACTGTCTTCACTATTAACTGGTCACTCCCCGGAGTAAACGAAAAACTGGTGCTCCTAACCTTACCCAACTGGTAACGGTCAGATGACGAAACAACCCCCATAGTCAACGTCTTCTCCAGCTGATTATTGATGTATAAATCAAACGAATTCGATGAAAAAGCCCTTGAAGCAAAAGAGCAACTCATATAGCCCGATCCTGTTTCGGCAAGTAAGTTCGGGAAGCTAAACACAAATTCTTTTGATACATCGGCATCGTACACTTCGCCAAACCAAAGCCTGCCTGTGTTAAACAAATTACGTTCATCTATCTCGTGAAATGCATAATCTACGAAATCTTCAACGAGCATCTCGTAATTTCCTGCCGGTGGCTCAAGCACTTCTATTCTTTTAGTATCCTCCTGTAAAACAGTGATAAAATAATAGGAGTAATCATCGTAATAGTTTGTTTGAAAATTAAAGGTTTTTGTTAAGCCATTATATTTCCAGGTTACAGGGCCTTCACCATAGAACAGGATGTAATCATTCGGATCAAACGAACCGTCATTTTCTCCTACAACAACAATCGGATTTTGCACCAGATCATCGTGTCTGAATACATTATTAATTTCGGGTAAAATACCTCCACCATTTCCGAACACGGCAATCTTATGCGGATTGGCGGAAACATCAAATCCCATTGCCTGTAGTTCCTGGTACGTTATCTTAAAAATACCGCTTTTATCTATCCGTACTTTAAACCAGGAGCCTTCCGCTAATACCGAATTAAATTTTTGCTCCGGGCCATTTGTTTCTATTTCAGGAAGATCGTCAACAAAAATGATCACATCAAAAGAAACCAGTTTTTCAAATGCCGACAGCTCTTCATTCCATCTTACGGGCACCATCTGCACTTGGGCAAAAGGTTGTCTCCGGGCAATCATAATACGACATTGCGGAATTATTTTCACTTGCTTTTCAACATCCCGGCTTTCTACAAGTAATTGCTCAGCTTCCGACAGCGGAATATACACCTCGTTGCTGATTTCACAACTTAAGTGGGCATTTCCGGTATGTATGCGGTAATCTTTTATGAAAGTCGGTAAAACATCAAGATACGGATAGTATGCTCCGTCAAATGTTAAACGGGAAATCTCAAGTCCTTCTTCCGTAGTATATTTCTGAACATCTCCCCAGTCTATTTTTTCACTAAACCGGTAAGGAATAGCCTGAGTTGCAATAGTTACAAAAAGGAACAGGAAGAGAGTAAGAGATGCTTTAAAACGCTGCATGATATGTATAATCTAAATCAATAATAGTTGCTTATGAAACAGAATTAACTAAATAACGTAGTTTCATATAATTTATTTTGCATCTTTTTTGGGTGCATTTAAGACCTCTTAAACGTAGATCGATTTATAAAATATTGTAATATTGCATGTTTTAAAACTTGCTGTTTAATCCATATGCTTCCTGACAAGCTACTTCGTTATGTGTTTTTTGCAGGTATCTTATCCCTTGTAAGTGTTGTCAAAGCACAAGATCCTGAATTTTCGCAGTTTTACGCAAACCCTCTTTACTTAAATCCTGCTATGGCCGGAACCGCTGAATGTGCCCGGATCAATTTAAACTACCGGAACCAATGGCCCTCACTCACGAAAGCGTTTATTACATATAACATCAGTTATGACCAGAACCTGAGCTCCATCAACAGCGGATTTGGTATGTTGGTCACGAACGACCGTCAGGGAGACGGTGCTTTAAACACGACCATGGCCAGCCTGATATACACATACAACTTGCAGGTTACACAAGGCTTATATATCCGTTTTGGGGTTAAAGGAACCTATTACCAGCAACGTCTTGACTGGGACAAGCTGATTTTTGCAGACCAGATAAATCCGATCAATGGATCTATTGACCCCGTATCGGATCAGCCTCCACCCGAAAAATCGAATATTTCCACAGTAGACTTTTCAGCAGGAACTGTTTTGAACTACTATGATAAGTTTATGATCGGATTTGCTGCCGACCACCTGACCCAGCCTGATATTTCATTTTACGATAACTCATCCAATAAATTGCTTATCCGATATACAGTTCACGGCGGTGTAGCCATCAACCTGAGCAGGGGTACTTTAGGCCATATAAACTACTCCGATATCGCTCTGGAGCCCCATATATTATACATGCGTCAAGGTGATTTCCAGCAAATTAACGGAGGTTTATATGTTACCAGAAAACCTGTTGTTCTGGGTGTCTGGTTCCGTCATAATTTTCAAAATCCGGATGCTGTTGTCTTTCTGGTTGGATTATCATTTAAAAATATTAATTTTGGCTACAGTTACGACATGGGAGTTTCAAGCACCGGAGGGGGAGTTTTAGGAGCGCATGAGATCTCGTTCTCGTGGAATTTCTGTATTTTAAAAGAAGATAAAAAAAGACGCATTAGGGCAATAAAGTCACCTTTATTTTAGTTATTACAAAGCAGAAAAACACAAACACATTAAAAGATGTTTAGAATCAACAAGTTAACTATATTATTATTAGGCATTTTTGCTTTTGTTTTATTCAGCACTTCGTGTACAAGCAACAAAAGGTCCCGAACAACCGGTTGGGAATATAACAATCCGGCCAATGGCGGGTTTGAAGTTTCAGAATATACGGAACAATTAACCGGCCCCGGACTCATTCTCATCGAAGGAGGTACATTTACGATGGGCGCAACGTCTGAAACACCATTTTACGATTGGGACAATATGCCCAGAAAAGTTACCATCAACAGTTTCTATATGGACCAAACCGAGGTTAGTAACCTCGACTACCGGGAATATATTTACTGGCTCAACCGTGTTTATGGTGAGAGTTATCCTTCCGTGGTACAAAAAGCATTACCCGACACGCTTGTGTGGCGCGACAGGCTGGCATATAACGAACCATTGGTTCAAACATATTTCCGTCACCCTTCTTACCAGCATTATCCGGTAGTAGGTGTTTCATGGCTGCAAGCAAACGACTATGCCTCATGGCGTACTGACAGAGTAAACGAAAATATCCTAATTCAGGCTGGAATACTTGATTTTGATCCTGATCAGAAAGATGATAACAATTTTAATACGGACGCATACCTTGCCGGTCAATATGAGGGATTAGTTAATGAAGGTATGGAAGACCTCGATCCAAATGGAACAGGCATCAGAAATGTACGGTTTGAAGACGGAATTTTATTACCAAGATACAGGCTGCCCACCGAAGCAGAATGGGAATATGCCGCACTAGGCCTTGTAGGCAACACTTTATACAACAGGGTTGTTGAACGTAAAGAATTCCCCTGGAACGGTGGCGGCGTAAGAACCGATGAAGGAAAATATTACGGGAGTTTTGTTACAAACTTCAAGAGAGGGAGTGGTGACTACATGGGCGTTGCCGGTAACCTCAATGATGGTGCTGCTATACCCGCACCGGTCGGTTCCTACTGGCCAAACGATTATGGCCTTTACAATATGGGTGGTAATGTAAGTGAATGGGTATTGGACGTATATCGTCCGTTATCGCACCAGGTTGTTGCCGACTATAACCCGTACAGAGGTAATATTTTTAAAAATGTTGTGAAAGATGCTGACGGAGGCGTAGCTGAAAAAGACAGCCTTGGGCAGATCGTATATGCAGAAGTTTCACCGGAAGAGGCTGCTACACGCAAAAACTACCGGAAAGCTAACAACATTAATTACAAGGACGGCGATTATGAATCTACCATTCAGGCTGACTGGCTGGGTAACTTTGATGAAAAGAATGCTACCGCTCAAATGTATGATTATGGGGTTACTTCATTAATTTCCGACAGATCACGAGTTATTAAAGGTGGTTCGTGGAACGATGGTGTATATTACCTAAGTCCCGGATCGAGAAGGTTCCTGAATGAAGATGAAGCTTCTGCAACAGTTGGATTCCGCTGCGCGATGATTCGTGTTGGCAGCCCTGTTGCCGGAAAAAGATAACAAAAGACAATATTTCATAAATTTACCCCATTCATTGGAATATGCATGGGGTTTTTTATTTTTTATGCAACAACTTACGAAACTATATAATTATTTTCTGTCAACCGGAAAATGCTCAACCGATTCGAGAGATGAGGTGAAGGGCACGATCTTTTTTGCCTTGTCGGGGGATCGTTTTAACGGAAATAAATTTGCCGCTGAAGCACTTGACAAAGGCGCTGTACTGGCTGTGATAGATCAAAAAGAATACGACAAAGGAGATAAATATTTTCTCGTGGAAGACACCCTGAAAACTTTACAGGAACTTGCCCGGCTACACAGATCGAATATAAATGCACGAATTATCGGAATTACAGGAACCAACGGGAAAACAACCACCAAAGAACTTATATCCTCCGTACTTTCGACCGAAAAAAAAGTTGTTTTCACACAGGGAAATCTGAACAATCATATCGGTGTGCCGTTGACTGTTCTGACCATTACACCCGACACCGAAATAGCTGTAGTTGAGATGGGAGCAAACCATATTGGAGAAATTGACCTGTTATGCTCCATCGCCCGGCCCGACATAGGTATTATTACCAATATCAGCAAAGCACACATCGAAGGGTTTGGCTCACTCGAAGGTGTTGTAAAAGCCAAAAGTGAACTCTACGAGTTTCTGAAAACAAATCATGGAGGGGTTTTTGTAAATAACGAAGACCCCCTGCTGATGAAATTATCTGAGGGAATAGAACGGATAACTTATGGTTTCCATACGGAACAGTTTACATCGGTAATTGAGCAAACGAAACCGCTTTTAAGTTTACGGTGGACCTTCAACGGAAACAGCTATCCGTGCCCGTCAAATTTAGTGGGCAGTTACAATGCCGACAATATTCATGCGGCAATTGCTACCGGCATATACTTCGGCATTTCTCCTGAGAACATCAACAAAGCGATCACAGCTTACCAGCCGGACAACAACCGCTCGCAACTGGTCACTACAGAAACAAACCTCATTATCATGGATGCATACAATGCCAATCCCGTGAGTATGACAAGTGCTATTGAAAATTTCATCGAATTTCAACCCGAAAACCCATGGCTCATTCTGGGTGACATGTTCGAGTTGGGTGAATCATCGTTGGCAGAACACCAAAAGATTATCGATCTCCTTAAAAAAAGCAGATTCCAAAATATTATTCTGGTGGGAAAAGATTTTCACACTTTACATAAAAACCACTCATTTATTTCCATAACCAGTTTACAGGAAGCGGAGAAATACGTGACTAAATACCCCATCCGTAATGCCAATATCCTGGTAAAAGGATCCCGAGGTATGCAACTGGAAAAATTACTTAAACATCTCTAAAGTGGAGAAGTATAAAGCTATCGGCATCATGTCGGGAAGTTCCCTTGACGGAGTAGACATTGTCCTCTGTACCTTCATCCGGAAAAGCGGAAAATGGTCCTTTGAGATCAACAAGGCAGCAACCTATCCGTATTCGGAAGAATGGCAATTAAAACTGAAGGAGTTGCACCGGAAAAGCAAATCAGAAATCGTAAGCACAGATATGGCTTATGGTCGTTTATTAAGCGAAATGATTAGCGATTTTTTAAAAAGTGAATCTGACAAACCGGATTTAATTGCTTCACACGGACATACTATCTTTCATGAACCCGAAAAAGGATACACACTGCAAATTGGCAATGGACAAATTATAGCAGATACAACAGGTATTTTAACTATTAATAATTTCCGGCAACAAGATATTGAACTGAGTGGGCAGGGAGCTCCTTTAGTACCCATTGGCGACGAACTGCTTTTTAACGATTATAATTCCTGTCTTAATATCGGTGGAATTGCTAATATCTCATTCAAAGAAAAAGAGCAACGTCTGGCTTTTGATGTGTGCCCGGCCAACCAGCTACTTAATTATCTCAGCAGGCAATTAGGTACTCCTTTTGATAAAGGTGGTGCTTTTGCTCAACTCGGCAAGTTGGATAAACAACTTTTTGATTTGTTGAATCAGGACACTTACTACCAAAAAAAACGGCCAAAATCGCTGAGTAATCAATACGTAACAGATGCGTTTATCAGCCAACTGGAAGTATCTGAAGCCCCGATTGAAGATAAGCTTTATACGGTTGTAAAACATATTGCATGCCAGGTAAACCGATCCGTGGCTCATTTGCCAGCCGGAAACCTCCTCATCACCGGAGGCGGAGCGCATAATAAGTTTCTGATAAAAGCTATTCAACTGGAAACAGGGTTGAATATCATTATTCCTGACGATTTGATGGTAGATTATAAGGAAGCGCTCATCTTTGCACTGATGGGGGTGCTCAGGAGGAAAAAAGAGATAAACTGTCTGGCATCGGTCACGGGCGCCAGGAGAGACTCTTGTTGTGGCATAATCCAGAAACCAGATAGTACACACCGGAATCCATAAAAAAAGCAGTACCAAATTGGCACTGCTTTTTATAATTCATTTTTATCTTATACGTGGAAGATAATCAAATCCTGCAGCCAGTAGATGGGAATACCTCCAAGGTATTCGATTAAAGCCAGCCAGCTGATTTTTCTCATGTACCATATAAAGTCTATCTTCTCTAATCCCAT
>DGOT01000202.1 GCA_002389465.1 Bacteroidales bacterium UBA4459
TGTGCTATTGTATACGCCATGTTTTATTGAATTTTCGATAAGCGGCTGCAGAATCATATTAGGAATTTCAAGATCAAGACAATCCTCAGTTACATTTGATACAAATTTCAAGCGTTTGCCAAAACGGACTTTTTCAATATCCAGATAGCGTTCAAGGTTTTCAAATTCCTGTCGCAGGCTGGCTTTCTCATTTTTATCGTGGCTTAATGAATATCGAAGAAAATCTGACAACCTGATCACCATTTCCTGTGCTGCTTCCGGATTAGTGATTGTAAGTGAGCTGATTGAGTTTAAGCTATTAAATAAAAAATGTGGGTTTATCTGAGATTTTAATGCATTCAATTCAGCTTCTTTCACCAGGTTTTGCATTTTAGCTTCAATATTCAATTTTTCCTGTAGATCCTCATAATACAGAATCACATAATAAAAGAGGATAAAAAATAAATAGAAGAAAATCCCGGAAATTACCCGCCATGGAAGGCTGTCGTTCAAAAACTGCATATAAGATGTGTTGTCTCCAAACAAGCCTCTCATCGCAAAATACGATCCTGTAATCCAAACAGCAATAATTATGACAGCAACAATCAAGTGGTTTATGGTTAAATCAAAAGCCGATTGGGTCTCACGCAGATTAAACCTGATAACATACCACAGGTTGTAACCAATTATAGCAAAAGAAAAATTAAAAATGGCTGCATCTGCTAGGCTAATGCTACCATCAATATGGTAGAAAAAACTAACTAATAGGGTGTGGATAGAAAATATAACTATCCATACCAGAATAAAAGTCAAGGCGTAACTTCTTTTCTTAGCAATAGGATTATGCATAATGTCTCTTTATGAAACGTAACACTATTAGCAAATAATATGCATGTTAAAAACTTTTTACTTCAACACCACCAAACATTACAACACCTTTAAGCAGTAATACTTTGTTTTCTTTTACTTCATCAGGTCTGATATGCCTTTTATCTGAGAATCCTCCGAATAATGAAAGCACATCTGATTTTACCTGCCAGTCGTCAGGAACAATCAATTTAGTTCCCCCAAACATGGTGAACACATCAATTACACACCCTTCAGGAGCTATTTGTGCTGTTCTCAGGTTGATTTCGCGTCCGCCAAAGATGGCTGTTAAAGTACCTCCTTTGAAATTTTGCGATTCCACCCTCATCAAGCCGCCACCAAATATGGCTATATCATTCAGATAATCAGTTAAGATAGTGCCATCTTCATTACGAGTTTGTTTGGTCCCAATACCCCCATGTTTACCTCTCCGACTGATAATGATCAGTCCTATTGCAATTAAAATCACTGGCCAGAAAACCTGGTGAAACCTGATATCTGTACCCAGAAGGCTTGGCACCCAGAAAACTAGGCCAATACCCATTAAAATATAACCCGTGATACGATGCTGAGGAGAAGCTATCAGCACAAGCCCAATGGCAATGAGTATTGTTTTCCAGTTCATTATATACGGCCATAGTGTTGTATGGACCAGGCCAAAAGTATTGAGTAATAATAAAGCGCCTGCGGCTATTAACACGATAGCGGCAATCAATTTCCTATCGAATGATTTTTTCTTTTCTTCCATTTTTATACACTTTACGTGGTTTACAATGCAAAACTACGTTGCGGCGCCACTAATGTAAATAAAAATTCGGTGAATGAAGGTGTTTGGTCGGTGAATAGAGTAGAGAATTCTTTTGAGGTTATGAATACGAGATAAACTACTTTCCTTCTGATCCCAACCATTCATGATTGTTAAAAACATCCGAAACTGACTGTTCGTATTCTTCAAACGACTTACACTTTTTAACACGGTTAAAAACCTTATTCTGTTGTTCGAAAGAATAGCACAGAAAACCCCAAAGCTCTTTCAATACATTTATTGCCTGCAAACGGTTGTTCATTTTTTTTCGGTAAGCCAGGTACAGATCATTCATAAACTTCTGTACTTTCAACTTACGATCTCCTTCAAACAAAAATCCTTTTATATCTCCGGGTAAAAAAGGATCCATAAGCAACCCCCTGCCAATCATCCAATTATTTATTGTTGGAAATTGCAGTTTAAATTTTTCCATATCCTCCACCGAAAATATATCACCATTGTATGTAAGTGGAACATCACACAGGTTTATACATTTCTCAAAGGTGACCATGTCAACCTCACCTTTATACATCTGTTTACCAATACGTGCATGAATGATCAATTCTGAAATTTGGTAACTATTGAAGATTGGGATCAGATCCAATATCTCATCCGCTGAATAATAGCCCAGCCTACATTTAACCGAAAGATCAATTGGTAATTGTTTGTGTATACGTTCAAGTATTTCCGAAACCATTTCAGGATGAGGCAACATACCAGATCCTCTTTTTTTATTAGCTACCCTTGGATACGGGCAGCCTAAATTCCAATTAATCTCAGTAAAACCTTTCTCTGCACAAAACTCTACAAAACGAACAATTTCATCAGCATCTTTGCTTAGTATTTGGGGAACTAAAGGTATCTTATTGTGTTGGGTTACACTTAACTCATCTGATCGGGTCGTCAGGTTTTTCTTCTTATATATCCCTGTAAAAAAGGGGGTAAACAGCTTATCGACACCTGTGAAATGCCTTGTAAAGACTTCCCTGAAAACATCTCCTGTAATTCCCTGGAAAGGTGCCATATATATGTTGTGCGCGTAATTCATTGCCCACAAAAATAAGAAA
>DGOT01000105.1 GCA_002389465.1 Bacteroidales bacterium UBA4459
TTCAGCCCTTTGTAAAAGACTGAGCCATCCTCTTCGTTAAAGTGCCTTCGTAACTGGTCGTTAAACAACTGAGCCAGGTGGTGGTATCCCTTTTCATATTCTTCTCTAGGGTTCATCCAATAAGCCGGTCGCCTGTTGAACATGGCCGCTGGTTTTTTCCCACCGACTGATTCCATGTAAGTATGTTCCACAAACAATCCTGTATCATCATCAGTGGCCTGCAGGATGAGTGCTCCGGCTCCGTCGCTGAGAAAATAACGCAATAAAACTTCTTCTTTTTTCACCAATGTCTGGTTATAATATTCAGCCCGCAGTTCGGATGAAGACATATTAGAAGCCACAACCAGAGCAGTTTTGTATCTGCCGTTTCGCAACATATCGTGTGCCAGCAGCAACGCTTTATAGGCCGATGTACAATTGGCATGAACAGATACCTCCCCGCACTGCTCAATACCCAGTTGTTCCTGTATTCTTACAGATGCTGTAGGCATCTGATCCTGGTGAGGACTTCCATACGCGATCAGGTCAATATCCTCTGCTTTAATTCCGGCACGTTCAATGGCTTTTTGTGATGCTTTCACCGACATACTGATGTTGTCATCGGTAAATGCACGGGTTTGAGGATCGATGGCAAAATGGTAATACTCCACATCCAGCAACTGATGCATCAGCCCTTTGGTCATGTGCAGCCACTTTCTGATTTTCGAAGGGGCCTTTTCCAGTTTGCCGAGGTAATCATCTACCTTCTCCAGAGGAATCTGTTCCCCAGGAAGATAAGTTCCGCTTCCGATTATTTTAACACGTGATTCTTTCATATTTCCCGATGGGTAAGTTCTTTCAAATAATCCTTCTTGTTGTATTTTCGGTAATCTCCAGCTGCCCGTTTTGCCAATTGAATGGCTTTCTCTTCTAATTCCTTTTTTGGGAAAATAGCATCCACGATATGAAGCCTCAGAGCCTCTTCGGCCGAAAAACTTTTCCCTTGCATAATAAGCTCCATGGCTTTTGCTTTCCCGGCAAATTGCACAAATTTCTGAATCCCTCCGGCGCCAGGTATCAAATCGAATGTTGCTTCCGGCAAGCCGAATAAAGCATCAGCAGAACACAGTCTGAAATCTCCATGCAAGGCCAGTTCCAATCCCGAACCAAGGCAAACTCCTTTTATAGCTACCACAACAGGAATGTTTACATCATCAAAAAATCTGAACGACCGATAGTTAGCCATCAGAAAATCGTGACTATAATGCCCGCCGCGGATCGTTTTCCGTAAATCTTCCAGATCCGCACCTGAGGAAAAATGACGGCCTTTCCCCGTGACAAGAATGGCAGCAACGTCAGCAGCAGGAATAATATTTTTAGTTAGTTCAAGCAATTCGCGAAAAAACCGGGTATCCATCCTGTTTTCAGGTTCATCCACTAACCGGACAAACCCAATATTCTCTTGTACTTCCCACGATATTTTTGGATTCCCCACCATTTTTTTCCTGTTGTTACTCGCTGCTAAATGATTCCTCAACAAGCCGGGCAAATAGTTCCGCATCTTTCTTCAGAGCTTCTTCCATTCCCAGGGCTTTACAATTGTTAATGGATGTCATTACAGCCTTTATTACCCGTAAAGGCCGGTTATCCGTCATCTTTTTAGCCAGAATACGTGCCTGATCCAATGCCTGCTTCTTAGCTGTCACTTCATCAACAATACCGAATTCTTTCGCTTTCGCTGCATTGATCATATCGCCGTGCATAACCAGTTCCATGGCCACTGCTTTTCCGGTCAATTCCGACAGACGTGTAATACCACCAAGCCCGGGAAAGATACCTTGATTAATTTCCGGAAAGGCGAACAATGAAGTTAGTTCACAAATACGGATATCGCACGACAAAGCAATTTCAAAACCTGCTCCAAAACAAACACCTGAAACAGCAGCAATTACAGGTATCTTCAATTCATCCAGATAATTCAATATATAATTACCCCTAATGAGCTGCTCCGTAAAACATTTTTTATCCTTTACCTGGCTTTTTATCGTTTCCGGATCAGCACCAGCACTGAAATGTCTACCTGCGCCCGTTATAATCAACGCTTTGATTCCTGTAGCAACAAACTCCTGTAATTGGCGCATCTCAATCAACTCAGGCCGTTTCAGGTAATTCTGCGGAAGATTCTTGATGATAAGCAGACCTATATCTCCTTCCCGTTCCAATATTATTTCATGCTCTTTGCCCATAAATCTTTTTATTCTTGTATCAAGAATTCCAATAACAATGCAGGAATGTCGCAGGGTTTATTCTGTTTATCCAGAAAAACCGATTTCGCTGTGACTTTAGCTACCGTCTTGCCGGTTTTAACATTCAGTAAATGATGGTGAAACAGCAGAAAATGGGCTGATTTCTCCAGTTGAGTCTCTACAGTCAGTTCGTCGAAAAGTTTAACTTGCCGGATATATTTAACATGGTTCTCAACAATTACCACTTTATTACTATCTGCTATTAACCGGTCTAAAAGCCCTAATTCACGAAACAACTCCCAACGGGCCTGCTCGGTATAATTCAGGTAAACAGCATTGTTTACATGGCCATATGAATCAAGCTCGTAGCCGCGTGCCGTGAGATGATAAGTATATATCTTCGATTTGTTAAGAGGCATTTTTCTGTATTTTTCGTTTCAAAATATCCGTTTCCTGTTTCATTATTTTTCCAAACCGCCATTGTGTAACAAACGCAAAAATAGTTTTATGGATTACATCATGCACCGTTTGGTCTTTTTTTCTGGCAAGAATTTTAAAATAAAACCATGTCCGGCGGAATACAGCTGACAGCCCATAACCTTCCCTATGCACATATTCCAAGGCTTCAACTACCTGTTGGTTCGTCATAGAGTGATGGGGAACGTTCGTTACATTTTTATCCGTGTCCTGCAGCTTACCTTCAACTTTCAGACGCTCGTACAGATCGGTTCCCTGCATGGCTTGCACCGGTGTAAATGCCGGCAGCACATTCATCTCCAGGCAAAAATCCAACGTGTCATAATAAGTCTGTAACTCGTCATCCTCGTAACCTATGGTAAACCAGGCTGAGATGAGAATACCCTGTTGCTGAATAAACCGTATGCTCTCTTTCATTTTTTCCAGCATATCTGCTGACTTGCTAACTCCCATTTTTGCATAACTACCGCTTTTTTGCAAAACTTTCTTGTTGATCGATTCCATCCCGATGGCTGCGTATATAAACCCCGA
>DGOT01000122.1:0-3355 GCA_002389465.1 Bacteroidales bacterium UBA4459
AAATTCAGTCAGAGAGTACAATATGATACAAAAACAATCGACAATTTCATAGTTGGAAATACTGTTGGTTATTTCACTTTTTAAACTTACACATACCCTCTTGATGGAATTCAAAATGGTGCGCCTGATGGATTAGCTCTTGTTTATAACGGTAGTGTTATACAATTTCTTAGTTATGAAGGTTCATTTACCGCGCTTGATGGACCAGCCAATGGATTAACCTCAACGAATATTGGTGTCGATGAAGACCCTGAACCTTCCGCTGGAAATTCTTTACAATTAACAGGCTCAGGATCCGCATATAGTGATTTTACTTGGTTGGGTCCTGATACAGAGACTCCTGGTGCGCTCAACAATGGCCAATCTTTTGGTGGGGTCTATAACCCAACAAGTTTCACAGCTACTGCTGTTTCAACCACACAAATTGATCTTAGCTGGATATTGAACGGTAATGGTGATGATGTGATGCTGGCGTTTAATACAACTTCTACTTTCGGAATTCCAGTTGATGGTACTCCTTATAGTGTTGGGAATACACTTCCGGGAGGAGAAGGCGTTATACTTACTAACGGTAATGCAACTTCATTCAATCACACAGGCCTTACATCCGGATCACGCTATTATTATAAAGCCTGGTCTGTGGATGGTTCGGTAAATTATTCGACCGGGGTGACCGATGATGCAACCACGTTTACTGTCGGTAACACTGATTTAATTATTTCTGAAGTTGCCGATCCAAGAAATCCAGGTTTCGGCGTACCAGATGATGAAAAGTTTGTTGAACTATACAATGCAGGAACAACGGCTGTAAATCTATCAACAGAAAACTGGTATTTAGCGAGACAAGCAAACGCTGGAACGTGGTATAATGTTCAACTTACAGGTACAATAAATTCTCACGAAACATTTGTAATTGCGTTCAAAGATGCCGAATTTACAGCGGCTTATGGATTCAGTGCAGATCAAGTTAACAGTTATGTCAGTGGAGACGGTAATGATTCATATGCTCTTTGCTATGGAGGATCCTATGGAACAGGTGTTCTAATTGACTTATATGGAGAAATTGATACAGATGGTTTTGGTACATTATGGGATTATGAAGATAGTAAAGCTGTCAGAAAAAGATCTATAATGGAACCAAGCAGTGCATGGAATGCTGATGAATGGGTAATTATTCCGGCTGATGTTATACCATCAACTCTTAACGAATTAACTCCTGGTTGGCATAATAAATCCTTAACCTGGAACGGAAATAATTCATCTGACTGGAGCAATATTAATAATTGGACCGGCAATGGAACTTCACCAAAAAAATATCCCCCTGATGCCGGCTGCGACCTGACAATTCCTGATCTGACGAACGATAACGATCCAATCATATCCGGCAGAGCCTCCTGCGATAACATGACCATCGAAAGTGGCGCTGTGGTTACGGTCAATCCAAACTATTTTTTGGTGACCGGCAGCCAGATTACTAACATCACAGGCACGGGAGGTTTGATTGTTGAGTCGAACAGTACAGGTGACGGCATGTTACTCTTAGGATCGGGCACAACACAAGCTACCGTAAAACGATATCTGACAGACAACATGTCACACTTTATCAGTGCCCCTATCACCGATGCCTCGGCCGATAATCTTTTTCAAAACCATAATCCAGAGGTTTACCTGTATGAACGCATTGAAAGTGATGATTCGTGGCAATATTTAGTCCCAACCTCCACACCCATGCCTCCTGGTAAAGGATTTTCTACCTGGGTGGATAATGCTGCTACCGGTTACATCACTGCCAATTTTGACGGCATGCTAATGAGTTCGGACCTAACGCTGGACGGTTCCACAACCCCCTCTTTGGATTATACTGATAATAGCCACGGATGGAATCTAATGGGGAACCCTTATCCGGTCCCGTTAGACTGGACGAAAGGTAGTTGGGATACAACCAACGTGGAAGGGACGATCTATATTTGGAATCCTGCTGAGAACACCAATGATGATCCTGATGGCACCTGGGTGTGGCACACGTCAATGGGTGCTGGATCATATAGTTTTGATGCCATTCCAGGCAGCCAGGCATTTTTGGTCAGAACAAAAAGTACAGCAGCAACACTAAAGATTCCGGCGGATGCCCGGACAGTTTATCACACACAGGATTATTATAAATCCACCCGCGAAGATGACGAAGACAGCATTCCCGGTTATCCAGCCGATTACGTCATCATAAAAGCCCTGAATAGCCAGGATGAGGATGAAGTATGGATCAGTTTTAATGAATACGGAACCGAAGGGTTTGACAACGGCTGGGATGCTACCAAGATGTTTAATTCATACAACACCCTGAGCCTATATGTGCCCAAAGAAACCCGTGACCAGTGCCTGGAACATCTGCCACCCCTGTTAACGGATGAAGAACGGGTGGTAGCTGTAAATTTTGAAACAACAGTGGATGGTGAACATGCGTTGGCCCTCGATATGACGCATTTGCCGGATGTAGTAGAGATAATACTGGAAGATTTGAAATACAACCAGATGCAGAGCATGCGCTATGACTCGGTTTATACGTTTGTTGCATTTACCGAAGATGATCCGGACAGGTTCCGCATTCATTTTAACAAAACTACTACAGGCATAGAGTTTCAGGAGTTGAATACCGAAGCAGTATCGAATGTCCAGATTTATGCGTACGAAAAGAATATCTACATCAAAAAGGAAGAGTTAAATGCCTCGGGAAAAGTGTTGGTATATGATCTGTACGGAAGGCAGGTGCTTGCACAACAACTGGAACATACAAACCTGATGAAGATTCCTGTAAGTGCCAACAATACATACCTCGTTGTGAAGGTAATCAGCGACAATTATGTGACTACGTCAAAAGTGTTTATCCGCTAAACCTATCTTCCCCACTCGCCCCTTCGCTCCCTCGCCCAGTCGCCCTCTCGCCCTCTCGCCCTCTCGCCCTCTCGCCCCTTCGCCCTCTCGCAAATTACTTCAGTGTAAACGTAGTTTCTCCTATCAAATTGTCGCCGTCGAAAATATCCACATGGTACAGACCAGCCTGTAGTTCAAGCGATGCCCTGTGGTTCCAGTAGAGACAGATATGCTGTGCTTCGTTCTGGTAATCCACATCTTCTTTGATGGAATATTGCAGAAGCTCTCCCTGGTAGGTAAATGTGTATTCCTCGCTTCGCCCTTTTACCAGCACTTCTTCATCAGGTTTCGAAATGCGGACATAGAGTGTTTTAGCACCCGGCTGTACAACCGAATTCTTTCCTAGCGTGAAACATATTTTTACCCTGTCAACGCGTTTGATCTTATCCGTAGGGACTTCTTTTCCGCTTCCTTTCACATGCACAGG
>DGOT01000122.1:3365-4325 GCA_002389465.1 Bacteroidales bacterium UBA4459
GCGGTTTTTACTCTTCTCCTGTTGAATTTCTTCTTTTATCTGAAGATTTTCTTCGGTAAGCACCAGGTTAACATCCACAATAGAGTCCATTTTCCGGACGTATCCCTGCGAAATTACCTGCAGCCGTTCCATTTTCTTCTTTACTTTGTAATACTCCCACTTGTAATTCAGCAGCTTTTTTATTTCATCGGCATCTGCCTGGATAACACTGTCCATCACGGCCAGTGAATCGGATATTTCACCGTACGATTCTTTGATCTGGTTGTGCTCCATTATCAGCGAATCCAGTTCCTTGATCAGTTCAACCCGCTGCGTCTCTTTCTCGGTAAGGAGCTCGTTCATGTTGTTTTTCACGGAGATCAGCCATATCGAAAGCCCGATAACGCCCAGGGCGAAGACGATCAATAAAATGTACAACCACAAATTATTGTTTTTGGTTGTTGGTGTAGCTAAATGATTTGAATTTTCCATGACCTGTTGTTTTTTTATTTGGTAAAAGTAAGGACTATTCACACTATTTGCAAGAAGAGGATGCTAGTGTATGATAAGAACGTTTGAACTCTGCCATCTATTATTTACGGATCAGATATTTTCCGGGTTCCTGGCGGATGATGTATTTAAGCCATTCATCCGGGTAAGCTTTTGGCTGTATCCGCATGGCAGAATCTTTCACATAGCCATCGTTGTATTTCGTTACCAGATAATTTCCGAGCTCCACCCAGCGTTGGTGGGCCAAGTTTCCGAGTGAGTCGGTATAACGCGTAAGAAGAGCTACACGCTCCTCTCCGTTCATCGTCAATGCCCGTTGCTCTGTCGCTGGCTGGTTTTCAAGGAAAGCGGTTTCCAGTTCCTGCTGTACTTTTCTGATATCTGTCACCATATCCTGATAACGCCCGTTGGCGTAATTGGCGACAAAGTTAAAGGCCCACCAGGCCGATTCACTGGAATAGTGGCTCATGT
>DGOT01000220.1 GCA_002389465.1 Bacteroidales bacterium UBA4459
GCCAGCGTGGGCGTTTATTTTCAGAGGGATAATGTCAGATATTATGTTCAACGAGAATTTCAGTGGAGACTGTGTATTAATTTAATATAAGTTCCGGACTTTTCCGACAATCTCATGTAAGACAGATTAGAATAAAATAATATTTTTTGCAAGTCAGAAAGTAGTACGTTAAGACCTCCAAGTTAGCTGCTTACAGGCAAGCTGATAACTACCTTTGAGGTCCTGGAAGCAATTACCCAAGGAAGGACCTGCTGAGCACGGGCGGCGATTTGGATAAAGTAACACGGGCCAGGCTGGCAGCGGTCAGGATGGAATAAGGGTCGATCTAGTTCAGGAAAGATGCTCACTGGCTGCCTGAGTATGAGGATGAACTGGTGGCCTTTGATAAAGGCACTCATAATGACCAGGTTGATGTTACCAGCTATGTGGTACGGTGTTTAGTGGAGACATTTGCAGAGGATGAATCGGAGCCGTTTAGTATAGGGATCTAACACAGGAGAACGTCACGAACCTTGCTTTAAAGAGCGAACATCCATGGGTTTGAGGTCAGGCGATGGGATAAGCACATATATCCGGATCACATAACTATACATTATAAATCTTTTTTGAAACTTTCAATGGTTTTTTACTATACGCATCTACCCTACGCTTTAATTTTTTACATCTTAAGCAGAAGGCAGCTCGTCTGGTTTGATATTGCTTTTTGCTAACAACAAACGCACTTCAGTATTGGTTTTCACATGTCAATCATTAATTCGTAGATCGCCATCCAAATCATCTCTTTTAACATTAAAATTCGTAATTTCAGTTGCAAAATCTTTTGCATTGATAGTGACGGGGGGTCAAAAATCGGTCAGTGGTCTTCCTTTTGGAACGCCTAATTTCTATTTCATATTTGTGGTGTTATATCCTCCGAACAATGCACTGTCGCCTTTGCTTCTTATCCTTTTGAACCCTTGGTTGTCTACACCTCTTTCGTAAAAAAGATTGGAAAACTCGATTTCTGTGGTTGTCAGCTTTTCCATCGCTTGCGATCGTTCTATCGTTTCTATTCGTTCTTCCAAAAGTTCTTGCTTGCGCATCTGGATAGCAAAATAGCTCTGTGCAAATGCAATTTGTTCTTTTCTTTGATCACCATTTTGGGCAATCAGGTAACATGCATACCTAGTGTCAAGGTTGCAAATATGGAAATAATGTTGGATGGTTATAAACGTCCTTTTGATCCACGATATCCTATTGTATGCATGGACGAATCCCAAAAGCAGCTTATTGCAGAGACAAAAACTCCTATTCCAGCTTCGCCCGGTCATCCGACCATGCATGATTATGAATACAGGCGTTGCAGCATGTGCAATACCTTTATCGCTTCTGAGCCATTGACAAGGAGAGTTTTCTTGGCAAACTGTATGAATCAAAGAAGAATGGGAGTAAATTCTATAGGCATGCCAACTTTTATTCTACCAGACAAGTTTTGGATTTGCTTAACAATTTTGAGTTTTAACATATCAAAACCTGTCAGACAATCTTTAAAAACCCAAAAAAATAACTATTATTGAACCTGTAAAAGAAAGTCATGGATTAGTAGGTTTTACTGTAAATTACGTACAGAAGTAGGTATAAACATGAAAATAGGAATCATAGTCCATTCAAATGACTCGGAAACAGTCTGGAACGCTTTTCGGTTTGCAAATTTTGCACTGAATGAGGGCGATGAAATAAATGTGTTCTTGCTCGGTAAAGGTGTAGAGTGCGAATCTCTGGACACGGATAAATTTAATGTGACAAAACAGATGCAAACGTTAGTTGATAATGGTGGAGAAATATTTGCTTGTGGCAGTTGTCTCAAAATCAGGCAGTCCGAAGGTTCTGAAGTGTGCCCATTATCAACGATGAAAGATCTGTATGAAATTATTAAAATGAGTGACAGAACTGTTACATTTTGAACGGAGAACCAAAATATGCTCACCTCATTCGCTTGCATATAACACGGTGTATGTGGTTCACTTTACTCACTCAAATTGCTCCGCTTCTCCCTACAACTTCGCATACACTGGAAACGTTATGTGAAATGCCCAAGCCAGACGGAAAGACTGCCAAGGTGTTTGGGTAAGGCTGATCAACCTGGCAGTATCCTTAAATAATGAGAATATCAATTTCCAATCTTGGAATAAGGGGTACTCGACGTGGGCACTCTTCGTATTTGCATTCGCAAATCCTTGCCTTGTTGTGCTCTCACTTCGTTTGGCTTTCATAACAGGCGGGATGGCTGGAGCTTCATGAATCTATCACGACGTACGGGGTGTCGGGTTGGTTTTGTGGATATCCAGGATAGGAACACGAAGTGTAGTGAACTTCAGGTAATACCGCACACACACTTCGGCCACAACGTCGTATATGCTGGAAACGTTATACGCAATACTAAAATGCTTCATAATTAGTCAAAATAGCGGATATCGATAATTATTCACAATAATTTATTTATCAGCCGATATGCTTCTTTTTCACTGCGGCCTCCACACTTGTTAATTACATCATTATATGATTTCATCTTAAATAAAAAGTTTTCATCATTAAAAACTTTATATCTTGTGGCATAGATTGCGGCCTCTATCACTGCATTAAATCCCCTGTTTATCGGCCTTATTCCCATACTTTTGATGTTACCTGTGATGAATTGTAATTCAGCAGTTGTTGCAA
>DGOT01000264.1 GCA_002389465.1 Bacteroidales bacterium UBA4459
ACTCGCTATAAGGACATTAAAATACCTCCTGAACATCAGGCGTTTATAGATCTGTCAAAAAAGTACTACGGAATCAACAAACGTGCAAACGATTGCATTGTTGAATTTCATCATCCACTTTCTAACAAAAAATTTGTTGCCGAAGAACTCAGAAATATCCTGCTGACGGACTTCTGGTTTTATACGGGCCTGGAAAATATTGATGAGGCGCTTACCATACCCGTCCGTCTTATGGACGATTTGTTACTTTCGTCTGACGTCCCTGAGCTGAAGGTGATGATCATCAGGACTCTTCTTGAATTTATCAATAAGCTTTCCTCAGAAGGACACGTACATACCCCGCTGATCATTACCTGCCTGAACACCCTGGAAAAAGGATTCGAATCTGATTCGAGAAGCTTTATTATGGCTTCTAAATATATAAAAAGGCACCTGACTCTTGTTGCGGAAATGCCTGACCTAAAAGAAAGAATATTTGAATTTACCCGGATTGTATATATTGAAAATATTCACTTTTGGGAAAACACATCTGAAGTTAATAACTGGCTGAAGCAGGAGAAGGATACTTTTAAGGGAGAAAGTTCTGCCTTATTAAAGACGGTAGGCCACACATGGTTTGCACAACTTTCCAAACAAATTAAAACCATTGACAACTGGCAGAAACTTGTAGAAAAAATCCTCGACTATGACCAGATAGCGGAACATTTTGCCGATTCGGCAGACTTGTTGCCTTCTTTTATCGCAAAGTTCCATTACATTTTTTACCTGATGCAAATGGACGGTATGCAGGCACACCGCGAACGGTTGATCTGGAAACTCAACAAAATGCTCAGTCAAACCATTGACGAACTGGAACATGAGCAGATCAGGTCGTTTATTGAAACCGTATTACGGTTTGCACAGGAACTACGGATGGAACACGGTTCTTCTATTCTGGATATGTTCCTGACCATTGGCAAAAAAACTATCGAACTGAAAAAAGACGGCAAAGCCGATCTGGTCAGTTATTACGAAAATAAACTGATCGATTTTGGTTTTGAAACGCCCGGTATGGTGTATGTGAACGAAGACTGGCAATTGTCAGTCAACGAAAACCACATCAAAAACATAAGGGTCTGGCTTGATCTGATCGAATACTCAGAGATGGAAATGGAAAAGCTGCTGAGTGCTTTGATCGTCAACCTGCGCATCGGTGGTATTTTTATCAGCGACACGGATCTTTTCCAGCGGGAGATTACCAAAATCCTTAACTCCAACATTGCTCCATTCTACAAAAAGGTGAAACAACTTACTCGGATCTTTCCTGTTTATTTCAATGAGATAGGTGCTGAAGGCGATATACGGAAAGTGACAACAACGATAGACGAAGTTTATCATCGGGAGGACAAACTGGTACATTTCTTACGCAAACAGGTGCACACCGAAAGCAACAATACGCTTATTGAACTAACATTGAAAGTGTTTAAATTCTGGTGTGGCGGCAACCTGAAGGACCTGAAACCCGTACTTCCGGAAAATGTGTTCAACACCATCGACAAAAAAAGCAAATGTTACGCGCCGATTCATAAAATGGCGATCGAATTATGCCGGCTGAATGACAGCTCGCCCGAAGAAGTACTTGCACTGGACAGCAACACACTTAACCAACTTATCGAGCAGTTACCTGAAGGTCATTCGATTGACAAGGAACGATTACGTGACATCCACCTGCTGTACACTTTTCTCAAAGAGAAATATTCGTTCGAAACCGTGGACATCACCGAACTGCTTACACGTTTCCCCTATATCAACGATAAAGAGATCAAAAAACTGCGTAAGGCACTCCGGGAAAATGATTTCGAAACCTCGCTGAAGCTGATCTATTCGTTCATGAATCAGCTTAAATCTATCATTTTTAACCCTGAGCCAAGCCAGAGCTGGGAAAACATTTACCACAAAAGGCATATTGCCATCGGTATTCCTTCTATGTACGGCGTGTACCGCGAACCGAAATTCGAAGCGCTGGGATTAACATTCCGACTCGAAAATGTAGCCACCCGGCTGATGGAAAAAGTAGTGGAGGGTATCAACCTGAATTATATTTCGGCCAAAACCCTGAACGATATCTATTTTATCCTGGAATATTTTCGTGAAGGGCTGGAACTGGACGGAATTACCAACCAGAGTTTCAACGCCAATCTACGTATGCTCAAATACAGTTTGAGTTCACAGAGTTTTTCTTTCGACCAGTATGTGAATATTTTTCAGTTTATAGCCGAAGACGTAAAACGCACCCTGATCAAATATTTCCTGAAAACTTATGAAATACCCCTACGGACAATCATTCCCCAGCTTTTTAACGGCACAAAGAAGTATTCGGACACAGAGATTGTTCAACTGGTAAACAAGGAATCCGAAAAATTTTACCGGGATGTTATCGCTGAAGCATTTCTAATGCAACCGCTGGATAATTTTATTTCCAGCATTCTGGAATCACTCCGGCAGATGACTGACAACCTGCCGGCCGAAACAATCAGCGAAGTGATGTCGTACAACTCCAACCTGATCATTACGCGCTTGCTGAAGCCCAATAATCTTGTGGACAATCAGGTGTTTCTCGGTTCAAAAGCCTATCATTTGAAAAACCTGCGTGTGGCCGGCTTCCCGATTCCTCCCGGTTTTGTGCTGACAACGGAGATTTTTCGTCGGCGAAAAGCTATCCTGGGGCACCCTGAGTTGAAAAAAGAGATGCACGACCGTATCCGGAAGCACCTTCAATATATAGAAAGAAGTAGTGGCAAACAATTTGGCAATCCGGACAATCCGCTGCTTTTATCGGTACGTTCGGGTTCAGCCATATCAATGCCGGGCGCCATGGATACCTTTTTGAATGTTGGTATGAATGACGAGATCACCGAAAGCCTGAGCAAAAAACATGGGTCAGCCTGGGCGGCATGGGATTCGTACCGGCGGTTACTGCAAAGCTGGGGTATGGCCTACGGACTTAGCAGGGATGAATTTGATGAAGTAATGGACCGCTTTAAAGTGGAATATAAAGTGGGGCAAAAAGCTGAATTAAGCCCCAAGGCGATGAAAAACATAGCATTCGCTTACAAACAAACTCTGAAAGATAACAACATTACGTTTGAAGAAGATATATTCAAGCAACTGCTGACAACCATTAATTTTGTGTTCGATTCCTGGTCATCCGACCGGGCCATAGCCTACCGCGAACACCTGGAAATAGCCGACGAATGGGGAACGGCTGTTATTGTACAACGCATGGTGTTCGGTAACCTGCAGAAGAATTCAGGGACCGGTGTTGTGTTCACACAAAATCCGAAGAAGAAAAAACACGGCGTAAATCTTTACGGCGACTTTACTTTACAAAGTCAGGGAGAAGATATCGTTGCCGGGTTGGTGAAACCGTTGCCCGTCAGCAACAACCAGCGAAACAATATGAATGATGATGAAACAACTTTGCAGGAATTGTTTCCGGAAATTTACGAAAAGATCTATCAAATCGCTTCCAGCCTGATCGAAGACCACGGTTACAGCCCGCAGGAAATTGAGTTCACTTTTGAATCCGATAACCCTGATGACCTGTACATTTTACAAACCCGTGATCTGGACATGGCCATTTCACAGGCAGTAACCGTATTCAGCAAATCCGTGGAAAAAATAATATTAACAGGACGGGGCATCGGTATTGGTGGTAGTGCTCTGAACGGCCGCGTGGCTTTCGACCTGGGCGATATCGCACAACTTCGGAAAAAGTATCCGGATGAAGCCGTAATCCTTGTCAGGCCCGACACCGTTCCCGACGATATTGCCATGATCTTTGAAACCGATGGCCTGCTTACGGGCAAAGGAGGAGCTACATCACACGCAGCAGTAACTGCGGTCAGGCTGGGTATTACTTCTGTGGTGAACTGTACCAGCCTGGATGTGGACGAGGATAATAAAACGTGCCGTCTGAACGAATATTCGTTCAAAGCAGGAGATAAAATAGCTATTGACGGCAATCTTGGAAATGTGTATAAGGGAAACTACCCGATAGAAAAAGAACAGAATTATAATGAGTTCAGGTATTAGTTTCTATTTAGTACTTTTGCCCTTTTAACAACCCACGTTAACATTAGCTTTTATGGCGCAGAAATATACCATACCCAAAGGTACACGCGATTTTTCACCTGAAGAAATGGCCCGGAGAAATTATATCTTCAGCGCCATTCAATCCACCTTCAAAAAATACGGTTATTTCCCTATAGAAACGCCGGCCATGGAAAATCTGTCTACACTGATGGGCAAATACGGGGAAGAAGGCGACCGGCTTCTGTTTAAAATTCTGAACTCCGGCGATTTCCTGAAGAATTTGGATTCGAAAGATATCGAAAATAAAAATCTGGGGAAAGTCACAGCTGCCATTGCCGAAAAAGGGCTGCGGTACGACCTAACGGTGCCATTTGCGCGCTACGTGGTCCAGCACCTCAACGAGATCGCTTTTCCGTTTAAAAGATACCAGATTCAACCTGTCTGGCGGGCCGACCGGCCGCAAAAAGGGCGCTACCGTGAGTTTTACCAGTGCGATGTGGATGTTATCGGCTCCCGATCGCTGCTGAATGAGGTGGAACTCATCCGTATCATTGACGACATTTTTAAGGAGTTGAGTATAAATGTGGTCATCAAGCTGAATAACCGGAAAATTCTGACCGGCATTGCGGAAATTATTAATGCTCCGGAAAAGCTGACCGACATCACCACAGCCATGGATAAAATCGATAAGATGGGTGTGGAGAAAGTTTACGAAGAATTGCGCCAGAAAGGACTGGACGAAGATACGATCAATATGCTGGAACCTGTAATGAACCTCAGCGGTAACAATACAAGTCGGCTTAACTGCCTGAAAGAACTGATCGGCTCAACCGATGCAGGTTCGCAGGGTGTTCAGGAACTCCAATACATTATGGAATTGACAACACAGTTGAATCTGAAAGCCGAAGTAAAAGTGGATCAGGTGTTGGCCCGCGGACTGAATTATTACACAGGTACCATTATCGAGGTCGTGGCACAGGATGTACAGATCGGAAGCATTTGCGGAGGTGGCAGATACGACAACCTAACCGGAATATTTGGCCTGCCTGACGTTTCTGGAGTAGGTATTTCCTTTGGTGCAGACCGTATCTATGATGTGCTGCATGAACTGAATCTTTTTCCTGAAGAAGTACTCAGCGCTACGGATGTCCTGCTGGTCAATTTCGGCGAAAAAGAAGCAGCCTACTCGCTGGGGATACTTGAACAATTGCAACTGGCAGGGGTCAAAGCCGAATTGTATCCGGATTCGGTCAAAATGAAAAAGCAAATGAAATATGCCCACCAGAAAAAGGTTGGGTATGTTCTTCTTATCGGGGAAGATGAAATGAACACAGGTATTTACACGCTGAAAAACATGAAAACCGGTGAGCAGTCAAAAGGAACAATCGTAGAAATCCTGGCCATTTTTAACACTTAATTGCTTTATGAAAAATAATGTTTACTTAGTCAGTCCTGAAAAGCTCACGTTCAAAGCTATTTTCGATATTCTGAAAGAGGACAAAAAGATCCGACTCTCGGATATGGCTGTTGAAAAAATTCAAAAATGCCGGGCGTACCTTGATGATAAAATAAAGAACCAGAACGAACCTATTTATGGTATCAATACCGGTTTTGGAGCATTGTACGACAGAAATATTTCCAGGGAAGATTTAGGCCGGTTGCAAGAAAATCTGGTCAAGTCACATGCCTGCGGTACCGGTGATGAAGTACCGGAGAAAATTGTCAAATTGATGATACTGCTCAAAGTCCAATCCTTATCTTATGGTCACTCAGGCGTGCAACTTTCTACCGTTCAGCGGCTGGTAGATCTATTCAATGAAGACATTATTCCAGTCGTTTACGAACAGGGCTCACTGGGAGCTTCCGGCGACCTGGCTCCATTGGCACATATGTCGCTACCCCTCATCGGGCTGGGCAAAGTGTACTATAAAGGCTCGTTAAAATTAACTGCCAAAGTTTACAAGGAACTGGGATGGGAACCTATCAAACTCCGTTCAAAAGAAGGGCTGGCGTTGCTGAACGGCACCCAATTTATGAGTGCATTCGGGGTTTATTCCTTACTGAAAGTTTTTCGCCTTTCCGAACTGGCCGATATCATCGGGGCCATTTCCCTTGATGCCTTTGATGGAAGGATTGAACCCTTTATGGACGAATTACACAGGATCAGGCCACACAAAGGGCAAATCCAAACTGCCGAAAGATTTCGCACGTTGTTGCATGGCAGCGAACTCATAACCCAGCCTAAAGAACATGTACAGGACCCTTATTCATTCCGGTGCATTCCGCAGGTTCACGGTGCATCAAAAGATGCTATCAACTATGTAGCTACGGTTTTTTCCATCGAGATAAATGCTGTTACTGATAACCCGACTATTTTTCCTGATCTGGATGTTATTGTTTCAGGTGGCAATTTTCATGGGCAACCACTGGCTATTGCGCTAGACAATATGGCCATTGCGGTAGCTGAATGGGGAAACATTTCGGAAAGAAGAACTTATCAGTTGCTAAACGGAAAACGAGGACTGCCCCCGTTTCTTGTGGCCAATCCGGGGTTAAATTCGGGATTTATGATCCCGCAGTACACGGCAGCTTCCATAGTTAATCAGAACAAACAGCTCTGCACCCCGGCTTCAGTTGATTCCATCGAATCGTCGCAAGGCCAGGAAGACCATGTGAGCATGGGCGCCAATGCCGCCACAAAAGCATATAAAGTGGTCAATAACCTTGAGCGCATACTGGCTATCGAACTATTTAATGCAAGCCAGGCACTCGATTTCAGGCATCCAAAAAAATCTTCATCGTTTATCGAAAATTTTGTCGGAAAATACCGTAAGCACATTCCGTTTGTCAGCGAAGACAAGGTAATGCACGATGAAATTAT
>DGOT01000023.1 GCA_002389465.1 Bacteroidales bacterium UBA4459
TGCGGCTGGATGATGTGGAACTGGTTCGTGTCGTCGCTTGCAGTCGGCGCTACCATCATACTATACGATGGCAACCCGTTCTATCCCGAACCTGACGCTTTACTAGAGATGGCCATCGACCTTAAGATTAACGTGTTTGGTACCAGTGCAAAATATATCGCCTCTCTTGAAGCAGAAGGTGTTTGTCCCGTGTGTTCGTACAATTTCGAGCACCTCAACGTAATAGCATCTACAGGCTCACCGTTATCTACGCAAAGTTTCCGTTATGTGTACAGTCGCTGGTCAAAAGACGTTCAGCTTTCATCCATAGCCGGGGGTACCGATATCGTTTCCTGTTTTGTTCTGGGTTCGCCAACGCTTCCGGTTTACGCCAGTGAAATACAGTGTAAGGGGCTTGGCATGGATATAGATTGTTTCGATGACGAGGGAAACTCACTGATCGAAGAACAGGGCGAACTGGTGTGTAAATCCATCTTCCCGTCCATGCCGGTATATTTTTGGAATGACAAAGGCGACGTAAAATATAAAAAAGCATATTTCGAACGTTACGAAGGAGTCTGGCATCACGGAGATTATATTGAAATCACCAATAATGGCGGAATTGTTATGCTGGGTCGTTCGGATGCCACACTCAACCCACAGGGTGTACGTATCGGCACTGCCGAGATTTACCGTGTTCTGGATAAAATGAAGGAAATTGACGATGCTGTTGTGGTCGGGAAAAAAATAGAAAAGGATGATGAACTGGTCGTATTATTCGTCAAACTTAAAGAAGGTGCACAGCTGGATAATAACCTGATCAAACTGATAAGAGCCAACATTCGCAACAGTTGCAGCCCGCGCCATGTGCCTTCCATTACAATGGAAGTCCCTGATATTCCTTACACGATCAACGGCAAAAAGGTGGAGATCGCAGTTAAAAAAATTATCCACGGGCAGGAAGTAAAAAACAGAGATGCGCTGGCCAATCCGGAAAGTCTGGAATACTTTAAAAATATACTCAATGAAACATCTTAAAAATTAATTTTCTAACCTTAAAAACAACGCTTATGTATGAAGAAGATTTTAGTATGGTAAGTAATTACAATCCATTTAATTCCTTTATCTTTTGGGTAGTAATGATTCTGGTTATTGTTGCCCTATGGAAAATATTTGAGAAAGCTGGAAAACCCGGATGGGCTGCTATAATTCCTATCTACAATATCATTGTTTTATTGGAAATAGTCGGGAAACCTCTTTGGTGGATTATCCTTTTTTTGATCCCTTTTGTCAACATTATTTTTGGCATATGGGTTACTAATTTACTATCCAAGAGTTTCGGAAAAAATGAAGGGTTTACTGTTGGGCTTATACTTCTGCCTTTCATCTTTTATCCCATTCTTGGATTTGGAAGTGCCAAATACGAGGGGCCGGCTGGAACCTAAATTTTAGTACCGGCTGGCGACACAACCTTGCTGCACAGATGATTACGGGCCTGTTATTAACTGGCTCCTGCTGATCATGCGCATCGTTGTGTCGGCATCTATGTTGGCGCATGGCGTTCCCAAACTGGTTGATTTGTTTGTAGGTAATTTCGATTTCCCCGACCCTATTGGGCTGGGCCCCGAATTATCACTGGCGCTGGTTACTTTTGCCGAATTCTTTTGTTCTATTTTTATCCTTCTTGGCTACTGGTCGAGGTTTTTCGCCATCCCTTTGATCATAAACATGCTTGTTGCCCTGTTAGTTGTGCACGGGGGCGATCCAATCCTCGACCATGTCAATATTTTGCTGTATCTGTTCTTCTATACCCTTATATTGCACATAGGCGCAGGAAAATATTCACTGACATATTATCATGCGGAGAAGAATAAGAAGGTTAAGACGGTTTAATCAACAAACCGGATAGCCCGCGATTCTCCGGCTTTGATATCGAACCAGAAGATAAGGTCGTTGCCGAAGGTTTTTTGGGCCGGTTTAAGTCCGTCGATCAAAATGGTTTTGGCTTTTGTGGCAAACGATAACCCGTTAATATCTTCCGGGTTATGATTGGTTATTCTGATCCTGCCATCGGGCAACACATCATATTCGATATTTTCCAGCTTTAGCTGATAGCCTATGAATTCTTTTACGGTTGTTACGTTCAATTCCTTTTTATCACGAAGGCCGGCCATTTGTTCCAGCGTCCGGTTAAAACCGGGTTGCGCAACGATTACCGAATCGGCTCCGTATGTCCAGAAACCTTTTTGCGGGTCGGCCCAGGCGGGATAACAGTGGTTGATCTCCACCGACCAGTCGGCAACAAAGTCGTTCAGGTTCTGTTCGTTGAAAAAGTAATCCCACATCTCATCGTTTCCCATATAGAGCACCGTAGAAGTAGGCCAGTGAATGATATCACCGGAGCGTGTCGGATGACGCCAGTAGTCGGGTTTGGGCATAAAATCACCGTAGCCTGTGTAATACGGTTCTATCGAACTACCGAACTTCCATCCGGCAAACGTAAAGTAATCTTCATAATACGCATTCCAGAAGTATGTTACATCGTGTTTTTTCCACAACCCGGCAGCATAGTACGGCGATCTTTTCAGCAGACCGTCACACATCAGGTCTTCGCGGTTGTTCTCCAAATGGTTGTTGTAGCCGTGGTCGATCCAGCTTACCGAGCCGTAATTCTTATGAGTGAATTTCAGTGCTTCTTCCAGACGTACAGGCGTAGTTGTAAATTGTTCGGGTGTGTGGAGGCATATTTCTGTTTCGAAGTTTTTTATCTGCATTAAAAAATCACGAAAAGTAGTGTCGCTTATGATGGCACTCTCCTGATCTGTAAAGGCTCCTCCCGATATTTCCGTATTCGTTATCTTATCCGGATTATCATAGAAAACACTTTTTGTCACCGGAATACGGTATTTGATAAAGCCACCGGTAGCATCTTCCGGCCTGCTGATCTTTTCCGAACCATAATAGGCCGCCCTGTTTGTTCTGATATTCGTAAAATCAGCATGTTCCGTCCAGATGTAGGTGGCCAGAAAACCCGATGGGTTTTTCATGAACCGCGGCAACGAACCAACGTCAATCCCCGCGAAAACAGTCAGCGAATTAACCCGTTTTTCCCTTTTTTTATATATGCTTGCCGACCAGTCTTGTTTGTCATCCACTGTATCGTTTTTCAGCGGGAAATGCAGGAACGGATGGTCTTTTTCGTAGTCGAGGTTGATTATCAGTACATTATGCACGCCATCCAGTTGCAGCGATGAAACCTGCGGCGCGTGATACACCAGCAGGCTGTGTCCGTTTCTGCCAAACAACACCCCTTGCTTCGCCAGCCAGTACTCATCCTGAAAATATTGCGTGTCCGATTTTCTGTTCGGCCTGAATACTTCCGCAGCTTCCTGTGCGCTTTCCATTACCATGGCCGACCTGTGACACAATACCTTCTTCCGGTATTTCTCTATTACCACAACTTCTATTTCAGGCCAGTCATTAAAGCATCTGAGGGTTAACCGTTTTAATGTATAGTTGCTTTTGGCCGCGAGTGCAAGTTCGACATACCCTTTTTTTGATTTTTTCCCTTTAAAAATAAAAGGTACCTGTTCCGAAACCCGGCTCCCTTCTACCGTCAGTTCATCCACAGAAAACAAACTCCGCACAATCTTCTTCCCATCATTTCCGCTGACGATCAAGTGTTGCGGGTCACCTTCCAGCCATACCGAATAAAACGGATTCATATACACCAGCTCTTTTAGATTGTTTTCATTCGCTTTATTGCCTTCCAGCATCATCACCGGAAGGAATGACGGATTATTCACCTTCTTAAAATCTATTTTCAGATCGTCCAATGCAACGGTGTCCCGTCCTCCTGCATTCCATAAATAACTTTTAAACACACCCGAACGGGTTACAGATGCCGGAAGCTTAAACGTTTCGCTGAACTTATACCATACTTCTTTAGTTGTGATCAATGTGTCCAGTTGGACTCCCTGCCAGAAATATTCCTTCCCGGATTTATTGACCGTTACTACGAACAAGGCATGTGGAAACGAAGCTGAACTTTTTACCCAGCCACTCACCTCAACCCATGTGTTTCTTCCCATTATATCTATCGGGAAGGACATTTCCATACCCAAACCGTATAGATTCACCGAATCTGTGACCGATATAAAATAGCCCGAGTGGGCAAACCCGGAGTCAACAGTTTGTAGCCCGATCCATATGTCAGACCTGACCGAGTCTTCCAGATTACAAAAATAAGCTTGTGATGTAGCTGATTGCATCAAAAAAGCCAGGAAAAATCCCAGGACAAAGAATTTAGGCAGGAACCTTTTGGCAGGGGATAAATACTTCATCTTACAAAGATCATATGGTAGAAATACCGTAATTAGACATACTCTTTAATGGCTATCTCTCCCTTCAATATTTCATAACCATACATGGCCAGAGCACCTATATCATTAACAACAGGATATAAAGCGATGGGCGCAATGCTGCCAATGCGGCGCTTCACATTTTCAAGGAAACGGCTGCTGTCAAAGATCACGCCGGTCAGGATAATAGCATCTACTCTGCCTCCCAGTGTGGCTATGTGCGAAGCAATTTCTTTAGACACCTGATAGGATAAAGCATACGAAATCAACTGGGCCTTTTTATCACCTTCAGCCAGCATCTTATTAATTTCATTGATATCGTCAGTACCCAGGTAGGCTTTGTATCCACCATCTTCGGTGATCATATCCATGATTTCATCTTCCGTATACTTCCCGCTGAAACACATATGCACCAATTGCCCCATCGGAAGTGTGCCTGAACGGGTAATGCCAAAAGGTCCTCCCCCGTCATATGCCTGGTTCACATCGACTACCATGCCGTTTTTGTGTGCTCCTATCGAAACCCCACCCGTTCCAATATGACATATGATCAGGTTGAGGTCTTCATATTTCTTGTTCATCGACTTGGCATATTTTTTGGCCACGTGTTTGTGGTTCAAAGCATGGAAAACTGAACGCCGTTCAAACAACGGATGGCCGGTAATACGGGCTATATCCGATAACTCATCCACTACTACCGGGTTGGCTATATACGCTTCTTTGTTGGTGTTCTGCGCAAGTGCATAGGCAATAAGTGCCCCCAGGTTTGTCGCATGTTTTCCTACAATGCCATCCTCAAGATCTTTCACCAGAGCATCGTTAACCCGGTAAACCCCCTGAGAAACTGGTTTGACCAATCCACCACGACCCATAAAAACTTCAATACTTTCCAGCGGATAGTTATTATTTTCCAACTCCTTCCTGATAAATTTAATACGAAAATCCTTTTGATCAGCGACTTCACTGAATTGTGCCAGTTCCTCTTTCGTATGGTTGATCGTCTTTAAAAATAAGGGCTCTACATTCCGGTAAACAGCAATTTTTGTGTTGTGTACCTCCGGATAAATGATAAGAATATGATCTGATGACATAGTGTTGCTATTTTCTGCCCGAATTTACGAATTCCCATTGGAATGGGACTATGAAAATTTAAATTAATTTGTATGTACTTTTTTCAAGTGCTGCATGAATAAAGATACATAAATAACATTCTATTTCAGGCTCATTCTAATTTCCGGGTTGCGGTGGCCTTCTCACAACGTTATTTGGGATACATGAAAACCAATACTGTCCTAAATAAAAATCACACCTTCTAAGAAGGTGGTTTTGGATTGCCCCAATATGGGGCTTTTTAGTTGTTTCCTGTTTTTTTGAATATCGAACACTGATTAACGATTTTAGAATTTTGAAACTCATTTACATGTTAAATCATTATTCGTTAATCAATATTCTTTATTCACTTTTTTTCTTAACAAATACAGGCAAAGCCCCAG
>DGOT01000209.1:0-1481 GCA_002389465.1 Bacteroidales bacterium UBA4459
AAAAGCAAAAGCTCAAAACCTGCAAATAGATTTTCAGAAACATGATGCAAGGAATTTGCCATTTAAGAATGAATATGATCTGGCAATAATGCTCTGCGAAGGAGCGTTTTCATTAATGGAAACAGATGAAATGAATTATGAAATCCTCCGAAATGCAGCCAATTCTTTAAAGGCTGCCGGCAAGCTGATTTTTACAACACTTAATGGATTATTCCCGTTGTTTCATTCAATTGAGGAATTTAGTGGATCAACAACAGAAGAGGGAAATGCAACCTATAGTAAGAATACTTTTGATTTAATGACATTTCGGGATTTCAATATTACAACAGTAGAAGATGATTTTGGAAATAGGAAAGAATTGGAATGCAATGAAAGATATTATGTGCCTTCTGAAATTACATGGCTATTAAAATCACTCGAATTTAAAAAGATTGATATTTATGGAGCAAAACTCGGAGCCTTTTCAAGGAATGATAAACTTACAACTGAAGATTTCGAGATGCTGGTTATTGCTGAAAAGTAATAGCTTGCTCTATCGCACAATAGCAGATACACGACTCCGCTTCTCTTTGTCCAAATTGGCTCCCGTTGTCTTAAATTTCGTGTAGCTGCACAACGTTATATTAAATTTAGAACCTCCGCCTTTGCAAAACAAAATTATTTAAAGGACGAAGTTAAGTCATAAAAGGGAGGTAAATAATAATGTCAACAATAACCCATTTTATAGTACCGGCAGATGACATGGAACGAGCTAAGAAGTTCTACGCCGAATTATTTGATTGGAAAATTGAAAAATTTCCGGGACCAATAGATTACTATGCGATTACCACTACCGCTGAAAACGATGAGGAAGGTCTTGGTGGCGGATTGGTAAAAAGAGAAGAACCACAAGATACAATTGTCAACTATGTTGATGTTCCGTCAGTGGATGAGCATATCGCCAAAGTTGAAAAACTCGGTGGTAAAGTAGTTGTACCCAAAACAGCTGTCCCTGGTATAGGATATGCTGCTGTTTGTATTGACACTGAGAATAACACATTCGGACTCTGGGAATGCGATGAATACGCAAAAATGAAACAATGTGAAAGTTGCGGGATGCCACTTGATGAAAAGACGGCATCCAAATTTGATGATAGGTATTGCATCCACTGCCAGGACCAGCAAAGTGGTGAGTTGGCGACTAAACAAAAGGTGAGGGAAGGAAGTATAAAAGCAGCGATGCAGTTTATGGGTAAAACGAGAGGTGAAGCCGAAAAAATGGTTGATGGAATGATGCCGGAACTACCCCGGTGGCGAGAATAAAGGAGGATCGGAACAAACATAGGGTTGTGGTTACATCCCTATTTTTCTCTTTCTTAATTTTTCCATTTCAACCAGGATAAAAATTTTCACTCATGAGCAATTTCCACTGGTCGTTCCCTGCTGATAATTACGGCACCAAGTAATATCAGTGCCCCGCCTGCCAGCATGGATGCAGTGAC
>DGOT01000209.1:1533-3480 GCA_002389465.1 Bacteroidales bacterium UBA4459
GCAAAGACCACGGCACTGGCCGGCTCCAGCAGTGCTATGATGCTGGCGCTTTGTGCCCGTACCTGCATGAGGCCGCTAAGATAGAGCACCAGGGCCATGGCAGTAGATATGAGGCCGAACAGGACAAGTACAACCAGATTGTCCAGCAGTATGGCAGGGGTGACAGCAATCGAATATGGGGCGAAGATCAGCAATGTTATGAGCAGTGCCCATGCAGCCTGGGTCGTGCCTGTGTAGTAGTCCTTCAGGTATCTGGAGGTAAGTATCATCCCGCCGTAGAACAGGCCTGAGAACAGCCCGGCTGCAAGTCCTATGAGGTGGGTGTAATCTACATCCTGGAAAAGTGTATCTGGCCGGATGACCAGGATGACCCCGATAATGGCTATGGCCAGTGCAAAGATGCTCCTGCGGTTGATGTACTCCTTAAGCAGGAAGGGGGAGAGCAGGGTAACGTAGACCGGGGCTGTGTAGAGCAGCAGTACAGCAATTGAGACTGATGTGTGTTTTACTGAGATGAAGTAGGAGAGCATGGTACCTGCCTGCATCAGGCCCAGCAGCAGCATATACTGTTTTTTTTGGCCGAGTCGCAGTTCGCTGAGGCGGCGGCAGCATGTGAAGAATAGAGCAATGGCGATAAGACCGAACAGGAGCCGGTAAAATATTATGGAGCCGATGGGCATCTGGCTGGTAAGTTTTACGAAGATGCCGATCAGACCGGATAGGACGCCGGCGGTGGCGATCTGGGTATATCCTTTGAGATGTGGGGGGAGCATGTGAAATTATAAGATGGCAATCATATAGATATTTAGCACCTTTACTTTGAGGTGAAAAATATGCAAGATCGTTATACTGCTGATATCGGTGACTTTGGAAAGTACGGACTGTTAAGGGCGTTGTGCTCACCCGTAGATGATGGTTCAAATGCTTGGCTCGGTCTGGTCTGGTACCTGGTGCCTGATGAAAGCCTTAATTGCAAGTAATCCACCGATAATATTACAACAGGAAATATGAAAAATTATGCATAACTCTTTTGTGCATAATGGCCTACAATAAGATAATGCCGATGGAGAATATTTAGGTTAGATATGTTTGGTTTGGACGNNCATATTTGGTTCAACCAGAAGAAAATAAAAAGTCTCGTTTTCTTACGGCGAAACTTATTATATATGAAAGCATCAATTATATTTTATGGTTAGATGTAATTATTATGATGAAGAAATGGGTCTTTGTCCTCTTGAAGCTAAAGATGAAATTGATAAATGTTACTGGCATGAAATAATCGAATATAAAGAACTCGACCAAGATAAAATCAATTATCTAAAAAAAAATAAGATCGTAGGTGTTTTTTTAAATAAATCATTTTTCCTTGGAGCTGATTTGAAAGGAGCGTATTTAAGGAAAGCAAATCTCAAGGAATCAAAATTTTTAATGTCTAACTTAAATGAAGCAAATTTAAGTAATGCAAACCTACAAGATGTTAAATTTTCTAATTGTTGCCTTTTTAATGCAAATTTAACTGATGCCCAGTTACAAGGAGCAAATTTCTTTAATTCTAATCTCCAAAGAATAAAATTCCTAAATTCTAATTTGAAAACTACAAATTTTAATAATACTAATCTTCAAGGGGTGAATTTAAGCAATATTGATCTTCAAGGGGTCAATTTTAATAGGGCCAATTTACATGGTTCAGATTTAAGTTACTCAAATCTTAAAGGAGCAAAATTAATCAATGCGAAATTACTAAGATCTTTTTTGTGTCATACTATTGTTGATTCAGATACTCGATTAGAGGGTGCACTTTTAAAGAAAGCAAATATTTTTCATTCGGATGTCGAACAAACAAAAACATTTAAAGATGCTGTTTTTTTCTCTACAGATTCTTTAAATGAAAAAGAAATTAATGAAGAAATAGCTGATTGCATCATAAGAGATTGTCGGAAAAGTACC
>DGOT01000209.1:3535-6299 GCA_002389465.1 Bacteroidales bacterium UBA4459
TAGGCTTTTCCGACAATCTCCATAAATTACTTTGACGATAAATTATTAACGGGAATGAGCCTTGGAACTTATATAACAAAAACAACAAATTCCAAAATAGCTGAATTCTTTTCAAAGTTATATTTTAAATGCACCCCTTACAGTATAACATTATATATTAGGTTGTTTTTGAAAAAAAATATAATACTTGATATTGATAAAATAAAGGCTATTGATGAAGAATTTGTTCTTGAACTTAGAGATGCCGGACTTGTACATAAAATTGAAATAGCAAAAATTAACAAATCAATTGTAATGAGTTATAGCAATGAGTATAAATTTTTTAACAAAGAAGTTGTTTTTTATAATGATATAAAAATTCTGAGATTTGATAATCGAGAAACTATTTTTCTTGATAGTAGGGTGGCAGAAAAGTTAGTAAAATTTTTCAATCTATCTAATTCCAAAATATCAGATAAAATTGATAGAATCATTTACAATCAAAACAATTCTATTAAAAAAGAGTTTCTATATAATGGTGACAAAATAAAACATTATGAATAATCATATAATGTTTATAATAATTTATATAATTTTTATCTAAAAAACGGAGAAATTCAAAAAGCTAAACAAGCACATTATAGAAAGAATGAAGTCTATAGAAAACTTCTGCATTCAAATGGGGGTGTGAAAAATAAAATAAAAGCGATTTTTTTTAACTGGTTAATACTAAAACTATTCACCGGTTATGGAGATCAAATCTGGCGGCCAATAAAAATATCGGCTTTATTTGTTTTAATAATATATCCAATTTTATTTTGGCTAACAAACGGTATAACTGTCACTGGAAGAAATGAAATATTTTGGTATGATTATTTATATATGAGCGTTACAACATTTACTGGACTTGGTTTTTCGAATATACAGCCAAATATTTTATCAAACTTCACATTTGTATTACCATTTATTGAAGTTAATATAGTTATTCCTTTGTCCCAATTAATTGTAATGTCAGAATCTGCTTTTGGTGTAATGATGGTAGCACTTATTATTTTTGTAATTACATTTCAAATATCACGATAATTTTCATCAAGCCCACTTTTACAATTCAGAGATTTATAAATCATTTGAAAATAATTATCAGAGGTTTTTGATTAACCCACCTTTTTAGAATCTAAAAACATGGGTATTTCAAAATCTTCTATACTATGGCAGTGTAAGACAGTGCCTAATATACAATTTCATCATTTTTTAAATGTCTTTTAACATAATCCCAAGACCTAAGGCCACTTATACCCAATTTCAATTCAGATTTGAATATTTACAATTAGGCCATATCTTGATAGCAAGTGCCAAAGGGAACATCCGAGGTATTTACCATGGAGTCAGTTACAAACACATCAAACGCTATCTATCTGGATTCTGCTACAGGTTCAATCGTAGATTCTGGGAACCACAAATGTTTGATCGGCTATTTATTTGCTTGCCTTGATTATGGCACCATCACGTTTTTGGAACTAAAGGCAAAAGCATAAGTATAACAATTTATCAACATTAGTGGGATGTTTAATGCAAAATCGTTATGTTTCAGACTTAGGAGATTTCGGAAAGTATGGACTATTGCGGGCACTTTGTCGATCCAATGAGAGCGGGAGTCCTGAGCTAACTCTTGGCGTGGTCTGGTACCTGATGCCTGATGAAAGCCATAATGCCGATGGAAAATTCACCCAATACCTTGACCACTCCCCAAAAAACGAACACCGATTCAGGCGATGTGACCCGGAATTATACAACGCCCTTGATATTATCTACAAAAAAGACAGAAATGTATCAAGCATACGAAAATACAGCATCCTGTCCCCCGGTACAGTATTCTACGAAAAACTTCTAACATTTGATGGTACACCCGCCAATAGTCTGGGAGCTCGCAGGAAACGAATTGCATATCGCAACGGATGGGTGCAGGATGCACTGTCCGCCACAAAGGACTGTGATATCATTTTCGTAGACCCGGACAACGGCCTGGAAGTGGGTATAAAGCGGCACCAGAAACGGGGACCAAAATATGTATTCTTCGATGAACTGGAACCCTACTGCAAACGGGGGCAGAGTCTCATTATCTACCATCATACCTCCCGCAGGGGCACAGCAGAGGAGCAGGTCAGGGAGCGGTTGGCACAAATAGATGAGCGGCTCAATAGCGACAGCACATTTGCCCTGCTATACCACCGTGGCTCCAGCCGGGCCTTTTTCGTAGTACCATCTGAAAAACACAAAAGCATACTGACCGGAAAGGTTGAGCAGTTCATGCAGGGGCCGTGGTCACAACATTTCACAATGGTATGTAATAGATGAATCATCTAAAAATATCCCCTGCAAGTGCATTCTACTCACCCATCTGCCACTCAGTAAGGCACATAGATGCCGCCTGTTTTATTATCCTTAAACCACAAATACACACCAATCCATAATAAACTTAAAAAAAATAAGGAAACACCACATCATGTTCATAACATATCTGGCCCTGTTCGTAATAGTACCCTTTGTAGAACTCTACATACTCATCGAACTCGGGAAAAGCATTGGAGCCCTGCCTACCCTGGGCATAGTAGTCATAACAGGTATAGCCGGGGCCGCCCTGGCAAAACAGCAGGGATTGGGTGTGTGGCAGCGTATCCAGGCCGAACTATCCAGTGGACACATGCCAGGGGATGTCCTGTTCGACGGCGCGCTCGTGCTCATCGGGTCGATCCTGCTGCTCACACCAGGGATACTGACCGATATT
>DGOT01000258.1 GCA_002389465.1 Bacteroidales bacterium UBA4459
GTAGCAAGCATGCCAGAATACTCTCGTTTAAACACATTCTTGAAAGAAAAAGGCATCTCATTCTTTTCGTATTTCCTGAAGCAGGGTATAAACGCTGGCGTTCGTCCGGCCCACGTCGTATAGTCACTCCCGAATTTCTGTTCCAGAAATCGTTCCTCGGCAAACATGATTCGTTCATAATACAACCAGAACAACAGTGAAACGATAACGACAAAAGAGAAGTTAAGCGTGAAAAGCACAATGCCAATCCACATAAAATAATTCCCAAGGTAAAGCGGATGCCTGACCATCGAATAAATTCCTTTTGTATTTAACGATTCTGCCACCTGCCCTTCTTTAGTATTCCTGCCCGAAGTACCTTTTGGCGTAGTTCCAATCGCTATGGCTCTGATAACAAACCCCAGCACACTTAAAAAAACCGCAATAAAAGTCAGGATATGTTTTGCCTTATCAGGTAAATAATATGTATCGGTAAGATATACTACCGGAATTGCTGCCAGAAAAAGAATAACGGGCAATTCGCCCCTGTGTCTGAACAGCCAGTTACCACTCTTTTCACATGAATTGATCAATGCCATAGTAAAACTTGTTTATAAGGCAAAAATACCATTTTTTGAATTCCTGTTCAAACAGAAGATTTAGCGGGCAAACGACTCCAGCCATTCGGATAATATTTTGACAAGCACAGGGTAGGAATAATTCTTCACGGCACGGGCTCGGCACGACCGCGACATCTGTTTTCTCAAACCCGAATTTTGCAGCAAATAGTTCACCTTATTACCCAAAGCTTTGGGATTCCTTTCGGTCAGTACACCTTCAGTAGGCGTTACAATAGATGCTACTCCCCCACCTTCATAAGCAACAACAGGCGTTCCGCCAGCCAGTGCTTCAGCATAAATTATCCCAAAGTGCTCTTTCTTTTCCGGTGCCGCTACAAGTAAAGTTGCCCTGTTGATTAGTCTGGCCTTATCTTCTGAAGACACAAAGCCCAGGAATCTTCCCCTGCTGCCAAGTTTCTTTTCAAGTTCACTCCTCAGTTCACCATCCCCGATAAAAATCGTTTCAGCATATTCGCTGTAATGCTCCGATGCATCCACTACATTCTGCGGCCCTTTTGATTGCGTGAGCGCACCCGGACAAATCACATAAGTTTCAGGAAGATTATATTTCTCTCTGATCCCCTCTGTATTATCCGGTCTGAAATCATCCGGATCGACACCACAGGGAAGTACCAAAAACCGATTGTCAGGCACATCCACTAACGGTTTCACTAGTTCATCCCGCACATAATCCGTAGTTACCAGAACGCCGTCAGCCTTTTCGATGGCCTCCTTGATCATCTCCCACACACGGTCATCCCACAACCCCTCATGGCGCGGTTCAATGCCCGTACCGTGTGAAAACAGCACATACGGTTTCTTAAATTTTCCAGCTATCTTTCGCGTTGCGATGGCCGTGAGATTCGCATGGTGTCCTATAACGATATCTACATCCTGAATAATTCCTTCCAAAGCAGTTTCATAGTCAGGTAGATATTCCATAACCTCCCGATACGACATCCGCGCAGCCTGTTTTTGTAAATTACCGGCTGATGGCAGGTACTCTTGCACCGGCACGACATCCGAGTGGAGTTTCACATCAACATTAACAGCTCCGTTTACTCCATCACCTACACCGGGATGCAGAAAATAAACCTTGTGTCCCAAGCCTATCAGATAACGGGCATGCTGACGGGCAACCTCTCCGCTACCCCTCCCTTTATTTAGCAAAAGAATTGCAATCTTCATTATTTGAACCTCTTAATCTCTCCCGATTTCAGTTTACTCCAGTAATCAATCAAATCACGACGCACTTCCGGAGCTAAGATCAACAGCCCCAGTATATTCGGAAAACCCATAGAAAGGATCATAGCATCGGAGAAATCGACAACAGAACCGAGATTGGAGGATGCGCCGATAACAATAAATACCAAATAGATTATGAAATAAGTATATCTGACAACATTTTTGTTACCAAACCATTTCTCGAAGACCCCGCCAAACAAGTAATCAAATCCTTTCAAACCGTAATACGACCAGGATATCATTGTAGAGAAAGCAAACAGGAATATGGCAACTACCAGAATATACGGAAAAAAGAAGATAACCTTCTCAAAAGCCATGGACGTAAGCTGTGCTCCTTCAAGACCCAGCGGATTCTCATACGTACCCGTAAAGATCAACACCAGGGCTGTCATCGTGCAGATAACCACCGTATCCACAAAAGGTTCCATAAGTGCGACAAAACCTTCTGTTATGGGTTTATCGGTTTTAACAGCCGAGTGGGCTATAGCCGCCGAACCGACACCAGCCTCATTAGAGAAAGCCGCACGCTGGAAGCCGACAATAAGCACTCCGACAATACCCCCCTTCAAGGCATCCGCCTCAAAGGCTCCTTCCCATATCAGGCGGAAGGCATCCCCTGTATGCTGAATATTAATAATAATGATAATCAGGGCGGTAACTACGTACAGGACTGCCATAAACGGAACTATTTTATCGGTAACCCGGGCAATACTTTTTATACCACCAATAATCACAACTCCCACAAGAACGGCCATTATTACACCAAACCAGAACCCGTTACCTTCAATCCCCGGTACTACATAAGCTAATTGTGAAAATGCCTGATTCGCCTGAAACATATTACCCCCTCCAAACGATCCACCAATAACCAAAAGAGCGAATAAAGCGGACAGGACTATTCCCAGCCACTTTAGGTTTTTTTTCTCCAACCCATACCTTAAATAATACATAGGACCTCCCGAAACCACACCGTTCTTATCTATCTTTCGGTACTTCACACCCAAGGTACATTCTGTAAACTTTGAAGACATTCCCAGCAATCCTGCTGCGATCATCCAAAAGGTTGCACCTGGTCCGCCAATCGAGATAGCTATAGCTACACCCGCAATATTTCCCAGTCCTACCGTTGCCGAGAGGGCCGTTGTCAGTGCCTGAAAGTGCGACACCTCACCCGGTTCATTCGGATCATCATACACTCCTCTTACTAATTGAATCGCATGCTTAAACCCTCTTATGTTGACAAATTTCATTACGATTGTGAAGGTTACCGCTCCAAAAATGAGCCATATCACAACTAACGGCAAATGTGCCTCTACCGGATTGCCATCCTTGTCAAGTATAGGATTTCCCGCATCATCCCTAACAATAGGATCGTACAGCCCCATTGCTGAAAAGGGGTCCCAGAATAAAAACCCATTTAACACATCAACCGCCGGCTTAAATGCGATATCGATTCTCTGACTGATCGTTATATCCTGGTTTTCTGACGTATCTCCGTTATAAACTCTCAGTGTATCCTGGGCATGTGTAATACTATTTGTAAATAAGATAAAGGCAATTATTAAGAACAGTTTTTTCGTCATAATGCGCAAATCTAAATTGAAAAATACGGGGGCGAAAGTTAATAAAAGTAACGCAAACTACCGGATGAATATCCATTCTTTCACTATTTTTGTTTCTCATCATCTCAAACAAAACATTTCAAAACTGTACAAAACCTACTATGTTGAACATACTCAGACGTTGGTTAACAGCATTCTTGACACTTAACAAAAGTGAACAGCGGGGCATATTATTGCTTGTCCTGCTTATTTCTGTTGTTGGTCTCATCAATTTATTTCTGCCCCAAATGACCAGTCACGATAACCAGGCGGATATAAATGCTTTTAAAAATGAGATTGAAAAGTTTGTCATGGCCCAGCAGGTAGCTGAAGATTCTATCAGGACAGAAAAGCTACAAAACCGGGGCGAACTAAATGAAGAACTGGCGCGTCAGAAACTAACCCCTTACCCCTTTAACCCAAATAACCTCCCCGAAGAAGCATGGGCTAAACTCGGGTTAACACAAAAACAAATAAAAACCATTAAAAATTATGAAAGCAAGGGAGGGAAATTCAGAAAGAAAGAAGACCTGAAGAAGATGTACAGTATCTCTGAGGCAGAATACATGATACTCGAACCCTATATAAACATCCCACCTAAGTTCAAAACAAAGGTTTCGCAAACAGAGAAAAAACCTTCTGCCAAGAGTGTAAGATACCTGTCAACAGAAGTCAATGCAGCTGACTCGTCAACACTGGTTCACTCACTACACATCTCGCCCTGGATTGCCCGAAGAGTTATCAAATACAGAAATTTACTCGGTGGGTTCAGCACTCCCGGGCAATTGAAAGAAGTATATGGCTTCGATTCTGTCATCTACAAAAAGACCGAACGTTATATTCTGGTTGACACATCACTTATTAGCAAGTTAGACATCAATATCGCTGGTTTTAAAGAGATATTAAGGCACCCTTATATTTCGTATGACATCACTAAAAAGATAGTTAACTACCGTTCAAAAAACGGGCCATTTACTTCTACAGGACAGCTTACCGACGCGGGTATTCTTTCCGAATCTCTTTACATTAAGTTAAGGCCTTATTTGAGCGTTGACATACACTAAGGTTAATTACCAGTTCTATAGTCCTGAAAAATTCCTTATCATTGCCTGCGCAACACGTATTCACTATGAGTAAGATTACCAAAGTTTTTAATAAATTTCCGAAAACATTTTGGGTAGCCAACACCATCGAATTATTTGAACGCTGGGCATGGTACGGTTTTTTTATGCTGTTTGCCAATTACCTGACGTTATCTTCCGACCTGGGAGGCCTTGAATTTTCACAAGCACAAAAAGGATGGATTATGGGTGTTGGAACCGGCATTCTTTATTTTTTACCTGTTATAACAGGTGCCATAGCTGATAAATTCGGTTATAAAAAAGTACTGGCACTGGCCTTTACCATATACACTTCGGCATTTATCTTACTGCCCTATTTCGACACGTTTACCGGAGTGTTCATTATGTACTTATACCTGGCACTCGGTGCCGCTTTATTTAAACCGGTAATTCAGGCTACGGTAGCTAAAACCACCGATGAAGAAACCTCTTCTATAGGATTTGGAATTTTTTACATGATGGTCAATCTGGGAGCTTTTATTGGCCCGATGGTCACCTTACTATACAAACAAGCTTCCTATGACATTGTTTTTAAGATCTCAGCAGGGATCATTGCACTTAATTTCATCCTTCTATTCTTTTATAAAGAGCCCGACCGGCAAACAAACCGCGAACCGATCTCTTCCACTATTTTGCATATTTTCAAAAATATTGGCCTAGTGTTAAAGGATTTTAAATTCGTCCTTTTTCTTCTCATCGTATCTGGTTTCTGGACCATGTACAACCAGCTTTTTTTCACTTTACCCGTATTTATCACACAATGGGTTGACACGTCCGATTTGTACTACTGGTTTCAGGAACACGCTCCTTTTCTTGCCGAAAACTACGGATCTCATGGTCAGATGGAGGCCGAATTCATTACCAACTTCGATGCTCTATTTATTATCTTGTTCCAGGTGATTATATCTTCTTTAGTAATGAGTAGAAAAGCTCTGAACACCATGGTCAGAGGCATCATCATCAGTTCTATCGGCATGGCGCTTACACTCATGACACAAAATGTGGTATTCATCATTGTAGCACTCCTTATATTCTCTGTCGGAGAAATGATGGCATCCCCAAAGATTAGTGAGTACATTGGCAGAATTGCCCCTAAAGACAAAAAAGCTTTGTATATGGGCTACTCCTTTTTACCTTTGTTCCTTGGAAATACTTTTGCAGGTATTATTTCGGGAAATGTTTACCAGACAATGTCAGATAAGCACAGCTTATTGAAAAAAGAAGTGGCAGAACGAGGCTTACACATTCCTGCTGAGCTAACCCAAAATCAATATTTTAAGGCTGCTGCAGAAGCATTCCATATGGACGAACACCAGCTAACAAATTACCTTTGGGAAACCTATCACCCGGCTAACATCTGGCTTGTTATCATAACCATCGGCTTTACAGCTGCTGTAAGTTTGTGGTTATACAACAAATACCTCATAAAAAATTAATTTAGCGCCTAAACTATTCATATTCAAAAAGGATTTTTAATATATTTGACAATTAATTTAATTTTTAACAAAATCTAACCACCATGAGAAAATTTACTTTTTTACCATTATTTATTGCGCTTATTTTCGCGTATTCGATGCAATCGTTTAGCCAGACGATACTTTACGATAGCGGTTTCGATGAAATGACCGTTGGCGATTATCTGGCTGAGACAGATGACACAGGGTTCTGGTCAACCTGGTCAAGTGCACCAGGAGGTCCTGAAGATGCCCAGATCACAGATGTACAATCCTCCAGCCCTTCCAATTCAGTGGAAGTACAGGGAACAGTAACAGACCTATTGTTTTTAATGGGCAATAAAACTTCCGGAAAATACCAGTTTGATCTTAAGTATTATATAGAACCCGGATTTGGCGGATATATAAACATCCAGCACTTTGAAGTGCCGGGAACTGAGTGGGCTTTTGAAGTGTATTTTGGCGCTACGGAGCAAGGATATATCACCGTTGGTGGTGTTGATACCGGATTTGGTTTTAATGCCGGCGAATGGCTCGATATTTCTTTTGTTATTGATCTTGACGGTGACCTAGCTCAGTTTTTCCTTAACGAAACTCAGATTCATGAATGGCCATTCCACTACCAGGCCAGTGGCGAATCGGGAACGAAACAGCTAGGTGCTTCTGATATTTTTGCCGGTGCTCCCACAGGTGAAACACCCCATTATTATTTTGACGATGTTGTTTTCACTGAAATAGTAGCTGGTACACAGGTTCCAATTATTGATATTGACCTTACACCTGTTGTTCAGGTGACCGAAGAAGGTGAAACATACCTCATCGAAAGAGACATTACCAATCTTGGTGAAGAAGACCTGAACTTTGAAGTAGTGCCTACGTATGATTTTGATACCAAAGGATACCAGAGTAATTCAAATTATACTTATCCGGATTATCCTAAGTCGTTAACCCGTGAGCTTAAAGCATTGCCTGGCTCCACACCCACGCCACAAGACAATCAGGGCGAAAGAGATGTGGTTCTCAGGTATGACGATGGCACCTACAATACAGCAATTGGTAACGATGCCGACCAGGTATGGCGTGTATCGGCCATGTTCCCGTATGAAATGGTTCAACCCTTTATCGGTATGGAAATATCTTCTGTTGATGTTTTCATTAACGTCTTATCCCTTTCACATACTATTCAAATATACGGCATGGGGTCAATTCTTACTCCAGGCCCTGGTGCCTTGTTGTACGATCAGGACTTCACTCCTAATGCTGAAAGCTGGAATAACGTTGTATTAGACAATCCGGTACCGATCAGTGGTGAAGACATCTGGGTTGGATACATGTTCGACAAACCGGGCGGTACATTTACGGCAGGCGTTGATTTCGGACCTGCAAATCCTAACGGCGACTGGATGTCACATGGTATTGCGCTTGGATGGAATCACTTATACAATCCAGATGGCGATCCTCCGCTAAATTACAACTGGAACATTGCTGCTACACTTACAGGTGAACTCGCTACACAATGGATCACCGTTAACCCTGACGGTGGCACATTGGCAGAGGACGAATCCGTAACATTGGAAATAAATCTGGACGCAACAGGTTTAGCTCCTGATCAGGCATATTTGGGTAAAGTTAAAATCAGAAGTAACGACCCGGAGAATGAGATTGTAACTATTGCCATTAGCCTTGTAGTAATTGTTGGTGTTGACGAACAGAATACAGATAAGTATGTAATGGTATATCCGAATCCTGCTAACGACATGTTGCGCATCAGCAATATGAACGGACAGATCACGCATATCAGGCTATCAAATACAATCGGACAAATTGTAGTTGACCAGGCAGTAAACGCTCCTAATGT
>DGOT01000163.1 GCA_002389465.1 Bacteroidales bacterium UBA4459
CTTTCAATAATTTTTTCCTCTTCCCACACCAAAAGAATACTTCCGTTTTCTTCCCTATATTTGCTGCCACAATGCGCACAAACAAATGTCTGATCCTTTTTCGGTTGAGTATATTCATTAATTTTCCCCCCCGAAACATATTCATTTGAGTAGTTGGTTTCGGATTTGCATTCTTCATTGCGGCAAATGAAATAATTCTTTTCTGCAGTCATAAGGCTTTTAATAAAAGGGTTCTGTCGGTTAATTAAATCGCATATGTAAATATGCGATAGCTGCTAATATAAACATTAATCCGGTGGGAGTAGCCGGCTATGCGGGCGGCACGAGTTATTTATAATGAATAAAGGCGCAGTTTTTATAGTAAACTAAAATAAATAATCCCGCTCACGAGCGGGATTATTTAAAGAGGTACCGAGCGGATTCGAACCGCTGTAGCTGGTTTTGCAGACCAGTGCCTAGCCACTCGGCCACGGTACCTTTTAAAGGTACCGCAAATTTAATAAATTATTGATAAAATCTAAGCTGAATTTTTTATTAACCTTTTCATCCACATCCAGTGAAAAACAAATAGAAAAATACTTATTAATATGACAAGTACATTCACTATAACCGAACGATAGGCATCATGTTTTACTTTTGAAATAGCATCCTGTTTTGCAGCATCATACATTGACTTAAGCGTTTCGTCATTCAGTTCGAGTGCATTTTCTGCGTTTAACGACTTAATGATATCCACTTTGTAGTTTTCAAAAGAAGCCAGGCTCGGCGCATCTTTGCCATAGGTCCTGTACGCATTGATCGGATCGTTTAAATCCATGAGCGAATAAGTCATTGAAGTAATACAAATAATAAAAGTAATTACAGCAACGAGGCAGACAGCATAACCGTACACCATCTGAATTCTAATTGATTTTTCTTTTTCCATGAGAGTTGAATTTAGTTTAATGAATAGAAAAATGATGCATTAAAGATACTCAATTAGGAAGGGGATGTCAATTTCGGATGTGAAAAAGATCTGGTTTCACGTCTGATAAAGTGACAATTCTAAGCTTACAAAGTCCATCTTGCCCCCCAGAGGCGGGTTCAATTTCCTGATCTTAATGCGTACGTTATCCACCATCGGGAATTCGTGCTGAATGCTGTCGAGGATCCTCCGCCCCACATGTTCCAGCAGTTTGGATGTTGTTTCCATCTCCTTTTTTACTAACTGGTACACAGCCTGGTAGTTCACGGTATCATGTAGCTGATCGGATTTTTCAGCAACGGATGTGTCCGCCTCCACAAACAAATCTATCAGGAACTTCGTACCGATTACCTGCTCTTCTTTAAAACAGCCGTGGTAGGCAAAAAACTCCATTCCTTCTATGGAAATAACAGACATAACAATCAGTTAACAGTTTCTTTTTTACCTAAAATATTTAACCCCAGGTCGATTCGTTTCAGCGTTTCCTCCTTACCAATAACGGCAATGATATCAAACAGATGCGGCCCTTTGGCAGCACCTACAATCAGCAGGCGAAAAGCATTCATAACCATACCCATACCGTATTCTTTTTGTTCTATCCAGTTTTTCACAGTGCGCTCCGTATTTTCGGAAGTGAATTCATCAATCTGAACCAATACATTCTTTAATTCCGTCATTTGGGTAAAAGAATCGGTTTTCCAGCGTTTTTTTACCGTTTTGGAGTCGTACTCCTCAGGAGCCAAGAAAAAGAAGGAGCTTTGCTCCCAGAGCTCCTGAACGAAATTTACACGTTCTTTTACTAACCCGATAATATAAGGAATATCCTTTTGTCCGGGGTTAATATTTTTTTCATCCAGAATGGGGCGGAACAGTTGGGCAAGTTCTTCGTTGCTTTTATCCACCAGGTAATGGTGGTTGAACCATTTGGCTTTATCCTGATCGAAACGGGCTCCCGATTTACTGACTTTGTCGAGCGAGAACGTATCCACCAGCTCTTCGAGTGTAAAAAATTCTCGCTCGTCGCCGGGATTCCAACCCAGCAGGGCCAGCATATTGATGAAGGCTTCCGGGAAATAACCGTCTTCCCTATATCCAAGCGAAACTTCACCGTTTTTCGGGTCGGTCCACTGCAGCGGAAACACCGGAAAGCCCAGCCGATCGCCATCACGTTTGCTCAGCTTACCTTTTCCGTCAGGCTTTAGCAGCAAAGGCAAATGGGCAAATACGGGCGCCTCCCATTCGAAGGCTTCGTAAAGTAAAACATGCAGCGGCAGCGAAGGCAGCCACTCCTCTCCCCTGATCACATACGTGATCTCCATCAGGTGATCGTCCACAATGTTAGCCAGGTGGTAGGTGGGCATACCGTCCGATTTAAAAAGAATTTTATCGTCCAGTACCTGTGTGTTTACCTCTACCCTGCCCCTGATCTCATCGTGCATTTCCACCACCCTGTCTTCCGGCATCTTAAAACGGATCACATAAGGCGTTCCGTTATCCAGCAGCTCCGTTACCTCCTGTTTGTCAAGTGTGAGCGAATTGCGCAGGCTCATGCGTTGTACGGCATCGTACGTAAATGTTTT
>DGOT01000050.1 GCA_002389465.1 Bacteroidales bacterium UBA4459
AACAGGCCAGCAATGCCTTCTGGGGACTTACGCATCGCTGAACAGGCAAATCAGCAAAGGAAGCGTGACCATGTATCCCCGCAGGGAGGTGCAGGATATCGTGATCGTTGACGGCAAAGCACGGGGCGTTATCGTACGAAACCTTATTACAGGTGAACTGGAAAGACATTCGGCACATGCGGTTGTGCTGGCTACAGGTGGTTATGGCACTATCTACTATCTGTCAACGCTGGCCGTTAATTCAAATGCATCGGCAGCATGGAAAGCCCATAAAAAAGGTGCTTATTTTGCCAACCCAAGTTTTGTTCAAATACATCCGACAAGTATTCCGCAGTTAAACGATTATCAGTCAAAACTCACGCTGATGTCTGAGTCGCTCAGGAACGACGGACGTATCTGGGTACCGAAAAAGAAGGATGATAAGAGATTACCCAACGATATTAAAGAAGAAGAAAGGGATTATTACCTGGAAAGAAGATACCCGGCATTCGGGAACCTTGTTCCTCGTGATGTGGCTTCACGGGCCGCCAAAGAGCGTTGTGATGCCGGCTATGGTGTGAGTTCTACAGGTTTGGCGGTCTATCTTGATTTCAAAGAAGCCATTAACAAGCAGGGTAAAAAAGCCATCGAACATAAATATGGAAACCTGTTTGAACTGTATCATATCATAACGGGCATTGATCCTTATACAGAGCCCATGCGGATTTATCCTGCAGGCCACTATACCATGGGAGGGCTTTGGGTGGATTACGAACTCATGACAACAATACCAGGCCTGTTTTCTATAGGAGAATCGAATTTTTCAGACCATGGGGCAAATCGTTTAGGAGCTAGCTCGCTGATGCAGACTTCAGGAGATGGTTATTTTATTATCCCTTATACAATTGGGAATTATCTTGCTGATCAAATCAGAATTCCTCATATTCCTGTTGATACGCCTGAATTTGATGAGGCAGAAGAAGTGGTCAAAGAAAGAATTGAAAAACTTCTCGCAATAAAAGGTAAACAAACAGCTACTTCTTTCCACAAGCGTCTCGGCCGTATTATGTGGGATTACTGTGGTATGAGCAGAAACGAAGAAGGCCTGAAGAAAGCTTTCGGACTGGTGAAAGAACTTGAAGAAGAATTTTGGAAAGATCTAGCCTTACCGGGTGATGATAACAATATCAACCAAGAACTGGAAAAAGCAGGTCGCATAGCCGATTACTTTGAGCTGGCCGAGTTGATGATCACGGATGCTTTAAACCGTAACGAATCATGCGGCGCCCACTTCAGGGAAGAATACCAGACACCCGAAGGAGAAGCCCTCAGGAATGATGATGAATTTATGTATGTAGCTGCCTGGGAGTATGCAGGTAAAGGTACAACCCCTGTTCTTCATAAAGAAAATCTTGACTTTAAATATGTTGAGGTTAAAGCAAGAAGTTATAAATAATAATTGATCTCATTGTAGACCGACAGAAAATTAATAAGTTATGAAGGTTAAACTTAAAATATGGCGCCAGGAAAATGCGAAAGCTAAAGGCTCATTTCAAAAATATAATTTTGATAAAGTTGCACCCGAAATGTCTTTCCTGGAAATGATGGATGCTTTTAATACCCAATTGATTACCGAAGGTAAAGAACCTGTTGCTTTTGATCATGACTGCAGGGAGGGTATTTGCGGGTCCTGCGGAATGTATATTAATGGTCATCCGCATGGCTCGGTATCGGGCATTACTACATGCCATCTTTCTATGCGTCACTTTAAAGACGGAGAAACTATTACTGTTGAACCCTGGCGAGCAAAGGCATTTCCTGTGATAAAGGATCTTATTGTTGATCGCTCGGCCTTCGACCTGATTCAACTGGCAGGTGGCTTTATCTCAATGAATGTGGGGGGAGCTCCTGAGGCAAATGACACTCCGGTGAAAGTGAAAAATGCTGACGAAGCGTTCGATTCTTCTGTTTGCATCGGCTGTGGTGCTTGTGTGGCTGCCTGTAAGAACGCATCGGCTATGCTGTTTGTGTCGGCTAAAGTGTCGCAGTTTGCATTGTTGCCACAGGGAAGGGCGGAAGCTAAAGAAAGAGTGGAAAAAATGGTGGCTAAAATGGACGAAGTGGGTTTTGGTAACTGTTCTAATACCTATGCCTGCGAAGCCGAATGTCCCAAAAATATTTCCGTAGCGAATATTGCACGAATGAACAGGGAGTTCTTCAGTGCAAAAGTGTCATAACAAACCAATCAATGAAATGAAGCTGAGGGCTGACACATTTTTGGGTCGGCCCTTTTTTAATGCAGGTTGATTTATCCGACACTCTTTACGTAATCAAATCAGGTATTTCGTATTTTCGCGCAACATGCAGTTTAAACAAATCATCGGTCAGAAAAAGGTCATCGAAAGGTTACTTTCGAGCTACCGTGAGAACAGAGTGGCGCACACACAGTTGTTCCTCGGTTCGGAAGGAACAGGTGCCTTTGCCCTGGCGCTGGCATTTGCACAATATATAAACTGTGAACAAAAACAAGAGGGTGACAGTTGCGGCATTTGCCTTTCGTGTATTAAATTTAAAAACTTCGCACACCCCGACCTGCATTTCTTTTTTCCAACAACGACAAACGATAAGGTGAAAAAAGACCCGAAATCGGAGTTGTTTCTGGATGAATTCAGAGAATACCTGGCGAAAAGTGACACATATATTACCCAACGAGGCTGGTACGAACATTTAAAGGTGGGCAACAAACAGGGGTCAATCTTCGTACGCGATGCAAGTGATGTTATTGCAAAAATGTCCCTGAAACCTTATGAAGCCCCATATAAAATATTCATTATCTGGATGGCCGAAAAGCTGAATGTGGCTACATCCAATAAGTTACTGAAAACGTTTGAAGAGCCCCCTGAAAACACGATCATCATCCTGACAGCGGAGCGGTATGAGCTGCTGTTGCCTACCGTACGCTCGCGGGCGCAGCTGATCAAAGTGCCGAAAATAAATACGGAAGATTTAGAAGAAGCGCTTAAAGACAAGTTGCAATTAGGCAATGACAGGGCAAAAGAGATAGCTTTGCTGTCATCGGGCAACTGGAACCTAGCCCGTGACCTTGTAGAGAATACAGAAGACGTACAGGCTAACTTTGTTGCTTTCAGACAATGGTTACGCTACTGTTTCAAACCGGAAGATTATACCAAGCTGAATAAGTTCAATACGGACCTTGCCCGGGTGGGACGTGAAAAACAAAAAGCATTACTGAATTACGGCTTGGACATGGTTCATCAGTGTATGCTGCACAATCAAAACCATCGCGAATTGGTGATGAAGGACGGAGAAGAGCTGGATTTTTCGCTGAAACTTGCTCCTTACATAAATACCCACAATCAGGAAGAAATATACCGCCTTTTGAACGAAGCCGTTTATCATATCGAAAGGAACGCTCATCCATCTATCCTGTTTACCGATCTGAGTTTTAAATTAATTGATATTTTCCGGGCAGCACGTACAAAGGGTAAAAAATAGTTAAGGAGTTTTGCCGCCTTTATATTTTTTCCGGAATGAACATAATTTATACCTTTGTATCCGTAAAAGTAAGATAGCAGGGTATGGACGAAAACAAAGAATATTCCGATCCAACAAAACATATATCATCTGCCAGAGGCTGTTGTGTATGCACTGACGCGGGCCAGCCGGTAAAAGCTGTTGACCAGAATAAATGCTGCAAACTAACCTCGTATAACTGGCTGGGTGATCTACATGACCCCTTAACAGACATTGGACTCTCTTATGCAGAGGTGCGGTTTAAAAACGGGCGAAAAGATTTTTATACATACTCCGGAGATACACCTCTCAATGAAGGAGATATTGTTGCCGTGGAAGCATCGCCGGGGCATGACATAGGCATTGTTTCCCTTACAGGAGAACTTGTGCTTCTCCAGATGAAAAGAAAGAGTGCCGATCCGGAGAAAAAAGAGTTTAAACGGATATTCCGACGTGCGCGCATAGCCGATATCGAAAAATGGTTTGAAGCCATTAAGCAGGAAGACAGCGCCATGCATAAAACAAGGGTGATTGCCATGGACCTGGGCCTTAAAATGAAGGTTAATGATGTGGAATATCAGGGCGACAAAACAAAAGCTGTTTTTTATTACACAGCCGAGGAGCGTGTCGACTTCAGGGAATTGATCAAAAAACTGGCAGAAGCATTTCGTATCAGAATTGAAATGCGGCAGATTGGTGTACGTCAGGAGGCAGCTAAACTGGGAGGAATAGGCTCTTGTGGCAGGGAGTTATGTTGTTCTTCGTGGATGAGCAGTTTTCAAAGTGTATCTACAAATTCGGCACGTATCCAGCAGCTATCCCTTAACCCGCAGAAACTGGCAGGCCAGTGCGGGAAACTGAAATGTTGTCTGAATTACGAAATCGACAATTACATTGAAACGCTGGAAAGCTTTCCTGACAACAGGGTCAGATTGAATACCAAAAAAGGAAGAGCATCATATGTAAAAAGTGATGTGCTTAAAAAAATGATGTGGTATGCCTATGAAGATGACCCGAATAACATTATGGCCATCCCCGTTGATAAAGTAAACGAAATTATTGAGCTGAACAATAAGAAAAAATATCCTCCAGACCTGGAAATGTTTGCACGGCAGAAAGAGCAGAAATCGAATGTTGAAGCAAGTGAGACTGACGACTTTGCTTCATATATTTAGTTAGAATGAACGGCTTGAAACAATATTTTTTCTTTTTTCGCATTCTTATATCAGATAGTTAATGATGACCCGGAAAGTTTCCATATTTGTTTTATTTCTCAGCATATTTTTTGTCCTCTATGCCTGCAACCGGGAGAGCATATATGATGAGCAGATAAAAATTGACCGCAGCCGTTGGCATAAAGATGAAATGGCGAGGTTTGACGTAGTTGTCAGCGACACGGTGCAACTCTATGATTTTTATCTGAATATCAGAAATAACACTGATTACAGGTACAGTAATTTGTATGTTTTTCTGATGACAAGATTCCCGAATAATAACCTGACAAAAGACACCATTGAGTGTGTCCTGGTCGACCGCGAGGGTAGATGGCTGGGAAAAGGCTGGGGTGCTGTCAAGGAAAACACTATTCTTCTGAGTAGCCGTATGCGCTTTCCGCTGAAAGGAACCTACGAATTTATGATCCAGCATGCTATGCGGACAGATACTTTAAAGGGCATACGCGATGTGGGCATCAGAATTGTGAAGTCGGAGTAAAAATTAAATAAGTAATACATGCCTGACAGTTCATCAAATAAGATAAAAGATAATAGAATCGGCAAATATCTCGTACGGTTCTGGGTGATCGTTTTTGGGATTTATCTGCTGGGCATCCTGTTTTTCTTCGGTGTTGCCGCCGGATGGTTCGGACAGATGCCCTCTTTCGAAGAATTAGAAAACCCCCGGCAAAATCTGGCCAGCGAAATCTATTCGGCTGACGGCATCATGCTGGGGACTTATTTTATCGAAAACAGATCCAATGTCTCTTATCGTGATATTTCACCCGACATGATCAATGCGCTTATTGCCATTGAGGATATCAGGTTTGAAGAGCATTCGGGAATAGATGAAAAAGCACTTGCCAGGGTGTTTTACGGAGTCGTTACCGGAAATTTTAAAGGAGGCGGTAGCACGATTACCCAGCAGCTGGCTAAAAATCTGTTTCCACGGGGTCATATGAATAAGGTGCAACTCGTCATCAGAAAGTTTCAGGAATGGGTGACGGCAGTGAAACTTGAAAAGTATTATTCGAAGGAAGAAATTATTGCCATGTACTGCAATACGGTAACATTCGGTCATAATACGTACGGCATCAAATTGGCAGCGGCTACTTTTTTTGCCAAAACACCTGATTCGCTGAATATTGAAGAGTCGGCCCTGATGGCTGCTGTTGTTAATGCCCCTACATGGTACAGTCCTATCCGTAATCCCGAACGGGCTTTACATCGCAGAAATCTGGTACTGCAAAAAATGGAAGAGAATGACTTTATATCGGAACAAGCGTATGATTCCATAAGCCTGCTTCCGTTAGGAGTTTCAAATTTTAGTATACAGGATCACCGAAGAGGACTGGCCACTTATTTCCGCGAATACCTTAGAAAAGAATTAAAGAACTGGTGTAAAACTCATTACAAGGCTGACGGCACACCGTACAATTTATATAAAGACGGCTTAAAAATTCATACAACAATCGATTCCCGGATGCAAAGATATGCCGAAGAAGCTGTGCGCGAACATCTGGCAAACGACTTGCAGCCAAGCTTTTTTAAGCACTGGAAAGGCTATACAAATGCGCCGTTTGTGTTCGACTCGAAAAAACCGAAGCAGGAAATTGAGAAGGTGATGATGCAGGCCGTGAAGCGAAGTGAGCGGTACCGGAAATTAAAATCAAGTGGTGTGGCTATGGATTCGATCATGGAAAGTTTCCATACACCTGTTGACATGCGCGTGTTTAAATGGAGTGGCCCGGTAGATACTGTGATGACACCCATGGATTCGATCAGGTATTATAAGTTTTTCCTCCAGGCCGGTTTGATGGCCGTGGAAACCCATACCGGCTTTGTACGTGCCTATGTGGGAGGTATCGATTACGGTTATTTTCAGTTCGACCATGTAACCCAGGGAAAACGCCAGGTGGGTTCTACGTTTAAACCTTTTTTATATACACTGGCCATGCAGGAGCCTGAATATTCCCCCTGTTACAAGGTGCCCAACATTTCGTACAGTGTGGAACTTGGTGATGGAACCTTTTGGACTCCCCGCAACTCGAGTGATGACAGAATAGGAGAGGAAGTAACCCTGAAGTGGGCACTGGCTAATTCAAACAACTGGATATCGGCCTACCTTATCAGCCGGTTTTCCCCGCAATCGGTGGTAAATATGGCCCACCAGATGGGCATCACTTCAGATATACCTGCTGTTCCGGCTATTGCACTGGGAACCCCTGACATATCGCTGTACGAAATGGTGAGTGCTATGAATTCTTTTGCCAACAGAGGTGTTTATGTCGAGCCCGTTTTTGTAACGAAAATTGAGGATAAAAATGGAAATGTCCTCGACAGGTTTGTGCCGGAGAAAAGGGAAGCGATGGATGAGGTAACTGCCTATAAGATGATTGAACTGATGAAAGGTGTTGTGGAAAGCGGTACGAGCATCAGATTGCGTTATAAATATGGTTTTAACAACCCTATTGCCGGTAAAACAGGAACCACTCAAAATCAATCGGATGGCTGGTTTATGGGCATAACACCCGAACTGACCACAGGCATTTGGGTAGGTGCCGAAGACCGGAGTGTGCACTTCAGATCGATCAGACTTGGCCAGGGCGCCAATATGGCCTTGCCAATCTGGGCATTGTTCATGAAAAAAGTTTACGGCGATCCTTCACTGGGTATCGGCAAGGGTGATTTTGACAAACCGCTGAAAGATATCTCTATTGAATTCGACTGCGAAGAATATGATCGACGGCACTCAGGAGGTGTAGATAGCTATTCAGACGATAAGGAGGACGAATTTTAACTTATCCTGCATAAAGTATCTCACCCGAAGTTTTAAACTCTACTTTTCGTAAAAATGCATCTCTTTGACGTAGTCGTAAACCACATCGGGCATCCAGAAGCACATGTCTTTTTTTTCTTTGATCCCATTTCGGATAAAGCTGGAAGAAATGTCCATCTGCGGGGCAGGAAACAGGCTGACATGGGGGTGTTGCCCGTAGTCTCCTAAAATAAATTCCGGCCTGGGATATACATAAAACCGGTATTGTTCAAGCAGTTGTTCGTAGTTTTTCCATTTGTGCAGGCTTGGGAATACATCCGTTCCGCAGATAATGATGAAATTTCTGTCTTCATACTTTTCGGATAGCCAGGTGAGTGTGTCGATAGTGTAGGAAGGCTTCGGCATTTTAAACTCAATGTCGGTCACATTCATTTTAGGATGCTCTTCAATCGCCATGCGCACAAGAGCCAGTCGATGATAATCGGCCAGCAGGTTCTTTTTGTCTTTCAGCGGATTTTGTGGAGAGACAACAAACCACACTTCATCCAGGTCAGTAAATTCGAGCATGTAGGAAGCCAGGATCAGGTGTCCGCTGTGGATCGGATTGAACGACCCGAAAAACAGTCCGGTTTTTTTGTTTTTTGCCGACATCGTTTCTTTATGGTTTGATCAGTATTTTTCCGTCACTCATATTGCCCAGATATGATTTCAGGCCGCTTACAATGTCATCCGGAGCAACACTATTGCTTATGGCTGTCCGGTAAGCTCCTTCAATAAATTTATCCTGTAGTTTTTCTGAAATCTCTTCAAAATCGGGTTGACTCAATTCGCTTTTCCAGTCAACCAGGTTGAACCCTGAAATGATCTTATTCCTGAAAATAACATCCATCGTGTTGATTCCCGTTCCCGGCTTGTTAGATAGCCCCCCGTATATGACAAGTTCCGAATCATTACCCAAGGCATTGAACATAATCCCCGTCAACTCGCCACCCACGGCATCAAAAGCTGTTGCCGCGTTCAGCTCTTTAGCCAACGTATAGAGTTGCTTTTCAAATGTATCTTCGTTTTGTATCAGAACGTGTGTCACGCCTTCCTGCTTTAACCGGTTGGCAACTTCGGGTTTTCTGACAATATTAATCACTTCAATATTTTGTTCACCCGCCATCATTCGAATGAAAGCAGCTACCTGTCCTCCGGCAGCATTTTGAATGATTGCTCTGTCTTTACTGAAAAGAGCTATCTCCATCAACGCGTAAGCTGTAAAAGGGTTCACGGTAAAACACGAAGCCTGGTCGAGGTCCATAATGTCTTTCAGTACGATCAAATCATCTTTGTGTGCGATAAAATATTCGGTCCAGGTGCCATCCCGGTCGGCCTGAACAAAAGCACTTACTCTTTTTTCGATAAGGTTCCGGGCGTTTTCCCCGGCATCAGTAACAATACCCGAAGCTTCAAAACCAGGAGCAACGGGCAATGTTTTTATTATATTGTAGCCTCCTTGTATAAAGGCAATGTCGGAAGGATTTACAGGGGCAGCATGTGTTTTGATCAGTACCTCGTCCTTGCCAGGTTTGGGCAATTCCCTTTCCTGAACCTGTAAGCTGAGTATGGCTCTCAGGATGTTTTTGTTGTAGGCCGGTAATATGATTGCTTTCATGGCTAAAGCCTTATTATTCAGAAATAAATTTACTGACCACGCGTATCGTTTCCTGTTGTGCTTTATCCAGGTCGCCATTTACAATGGTCACATCAAATTCTTTTTCAAACCCCAGTTCAAACTCGGCTTTTTTCATCCTTGTTTCAATGGCCTCTTTACTGTCTGTTGCTCTTTTTAGTAAGCGTTCTTTAAGAATTTCAACCGAAGGAGGCTTTATGAAAATGGCCAGCGCATCGTTGCCGAATATCTTTTTAATGCTCATTCCTCCTTTCACATCCACGTCAAAAACAACGTGTTGCCCCCGGTTTCGTTTCCGTTCCACTTCGGAATATAAAGTGCCGTAAAAATGATCGGGATAAACCTCTTCCCATTCAATAAACTCTTTTTTATTAATTTTCTCTTTAAACTCATCAGTTGTCAGGAAGTAATAGTCTTTGCCATCAGTTTCGTTGTCTCTTTTTTTACGGTTGCATGCCGATACGGAAAAGGTGAGGTCCGGTACATGTGCCATGACGTGTTTTACCAGCGTTGTCTTTCCGGCTCCTGAAGGAGCTGAAAAAATGATGAGTTTTCCTTTTTTCCGGTTTTCTTCCATCAGAGGATGTTGAATAATTGTTCTTTGATTTTCTCCAGTTCGTCTTTCATCAGTACGACGATTTGTTGGATGTTAAAATCGTTGGCTTTGGCTCCCATGGTGTTTATTTCCCTGCCAATCTCCTGCGAAACGAATCCCAGCTTTTTTCCTGCTGCATTTTCACCCGCCAGTGTTTCCAGAAAGTAGTTGCAATGTTTTTTCAGTCGGAGTTTTTCTTCCGTGATATCCAGTTTCTCCAGATAATAGATAACCTCCTGCTCAAACCTGTTCTTATCCGACTGGATATCCTGTGCGAAATCTTCCAGATTGGATTTGATGCGCTCTTTGATGTGCAGTGTGCGTTCTTTTTCGAACGGTTCAACCTGCTTTAGCAAGTCCAATATGTTGTGAATACGGTAAGTAAAGTCATTTTCAAGTGTTTTTCCTTCATTAATTCTGAAGGTGTTTACCTTTTCGATGGCCTTATGAATCGTAGTCAGCAATTCACCGTATTCCTCTTCATCAATATCAAATTCTGGTGGGGATAATACTTCTGGCATTTTAACTACAAGCGAAAGGTAGTCGGGTTTAGCTTCCTGATGAAACAGGTCTTTCAGCTCTAATAACTCGTTGAAATAGTGACTGGCAACAGATTTGTTGATTACCGGTGCCGCAACAACTTCCTTATATTCGATATTGATGGAAATGTCCACTTTTCCCCGTCCGATTTCTTTTCCCACAATACTTCGGATATTAAGTTCTTTTTCCCTGTAAATCTGTGGTAGTCTTAAGTTGACATCTAATTGTTTACTGTTAAGCGTTCTGATTTCAACTGAGATCTTTCGTGCATTGCTCTCCAACACATCTTTACCGTAACCGGTCATTGATTTTACCATATTCTGCTTTTTGAATTTAAAGCAAAGATAATGATCAATATTATATGTTTTATGTGTTTTGAAATGAATAAATCTAGGGATTTTTATATTTTTGTGAATGTATGGTTTTCAGATTAATTTTCGTAGCCCTCTGGCTGGTTGCCTCTTCTGTTCAGTCATTCTCTGCCAATGAAGAAATTGACAGTTTGCTTGTGCGTTTGTCATTGACGCAAGGGAGAGAGAAGGCAACAACTTATTTACAACTATCGGAAACATACCGGTTCTCTAATATTTCAACCAGTCTGATATACGGTGACAGCGCAGTGTTGCTGGCCGAAGAGATAGACGACAAAGCATTAAAAGCAAAAGTGCTAAAGTCGCTGGGAGTCAGTTGTTATTATAGTGGTGAATTTGACCTTTCCCAGGAATATTACAACCAGGCTTTAGCTTTATACAGAGATATTGAAGATCTTTTGGGTGTTGCCAAGTGTTTGAGCAATATTGGGTTGGTGTATGAGGAGATTGGGAATTATGAACTTTCAACGGACTACTATGAACGTTCTGTCGACATTGCCGAGCAAATAGGCGATCAGGATTGGGTGGCGAGTGTGAAACTCAACCTGGGCAACAGCAAGTTTTACCAGGGGAAGATGCGCATGGCGCTGAACTATTATTATCAGGCACTGTTAATGTACAAGGAGTTGGATGATATGGTAAGCGTAGGTCTGACTTATAACAATATCGGTGCGGTTTACAAGGAATGGAAAGAGTATGATAAATCGCTGGAATATTTCAACAAGGCCATTGAAATATATAAACAAAACGAAGACGATAATAGCCTGTCCAGAACATTAACGAATGTAGCTGAGATTTATAATTTTTATTATGGAAATTATGACAAAGCCCAGGAATTGTTCGAGCAATCGCTGGAAATCCGGATCAGGCTAAATGATATCATGGGTATCGCCATGCTGAATAATGATTTGGGAGCCTTATACGCCAATAAGCAGGAGTATCAGGCTGCGCTTAAATATTTTAAGATCAGCGAAGATTTGTACCTGAAAATGCGTAGTGAGACAGGGCTGGTGATGGTTTATTACAATATGGGTGAGTTTTTTGATATGCAGCATGATGTGAAAAAAGCATTGGAGTGTTATAAAAAAAGTCTGAAAATATCGCTTAAAATAGGACAGGATGATTACACACGGGATAATTACAAGGCATTGTTTAAGTGTTATGCAGCTTTAAATGATTATGATAAGTTCACTAAATATTACAGGCTTTTTGAAACCGGAAACGATACACTGATCCTCAATCTGCATCATGCCGAATTAGCTGAAATGGAAGCACGGTTTAAAACCGACCATCTGGTTAAAGAGAATTTAAAAATGCAGAAGGAGAAGGAAATGTATAAGAATCAGGCAGTCAAATACCGTTTGTTTACTTATGGGCTGGGTGGTATCATTGCCTTATTCCTGATTATATATTTCCTGTACATCATATTTCGCCGGTAAAACCGTTATCTTATCGGGCTATTTTGTGAAATAATCATACATTTTCGAAGTAAGTAGTACAATTTATTGGCTTTGATACAAATTAAAGAACCATATCATCTTTGCTCGGAACCGTTGCGTTACTATGATTTCATGATTGCTGACATCGAAGCGGCGAAAAAGTATGTTTATGTGGAAACGTTCAGGATTGGCAGTGATGAAATTGGCGACCGCTTTTTACGTGCCTTGAAAGAGAAATCGAAGGAAGGAGTGGAGGTAAAATTGCTTGTTGACGGCTGGGGTGTCGCTAATCCTGGAAGTGACTATTACAAAAAGATCAGAGAGTATGGCGGGGAGGTGCGGTTTTTTGAAAAGATAAAATTTAATACTGATATTTTTACCAGGAGCCACCGGAGAAACCACCGGAAACTGTTGCTGATTGATGATGAAATTACCTGGATCGGATCATCCAATTTAACAGGATATAACCTGAACTGGCGTGAATCAATGCTCCGCATGAAGAGTGAAATTACGTATACGTTTTCGCGTTTGTTCATGCAGGATTTCCGCTTATATAAAAAATATATTTTCAACAAGGTTTATAATTCCAGGCTGGTCAGATATGAGGATTTTGAGATTGTGCGTGATATTCCTTCCATTGCTTATAAGCGAACAAATCAGAAGTTTATCCGTTTGATTAAGTCGGCTGAAAAAAGTGTGGTAATCGAAACCCCTTATTTCCTGCCCGGGTTTATGTTGCGTAAAGTCATGGTAGATGCCGTAAAAAGAGGCGTGGAAGTAACGGTGGTTATTCCCAAGCGTTCGGATGTAACACTTGTTGATGTATTGCGCAATAAGTACCTTGGACCGCTGTCTAAAAGCGGCATCCGGTTTTTATATTATACTGTCAATAACCTGCATGCAAAATTATTACTTGTTGACGACCGGGAGTTTGCCGTCGGAAGCTCAAATTTTGATTACCGGAGTTTCCGGTATATGTTTGAAATCATGCTGTTTGGTGATGAGCCTCTGATAAGCAGCCAGGTTAAAGAACATATGGAGAAGACAATTACACTGGCAGAACCATTTGTGTATAAAAGCTGGGAAAACAGGCCGCTGATCAACAAGTTTTTCGAATGGCTGCTGCTTCCGTTCCGCCATTTGCTGTAATTTTTTTATGGACAAATAAAAAGAATTTTCTTCCCGGCTTCAAGGCGTTGCAGCAGAAATATATTATGTATTTTTGCACTTCAATTTTAGCTTAAACACAAAATTTTCGTTTCACTTAATAAAAAAATACTGTAATGTCAGATAAATTAACATCAAAGGTTGCTATGGAGTTGGAAGACAAATATGGCGCACATAACTACCATCCGTTACCGGTTGTTTTGTCAAAAGGA
>DGOT01000078.1 GCA_002389465.1 Bacteroidales bacterium UBA4459
AGGTCACTGGTTCGATTCCAGTACGCCCCACGAAAAAAGGATGGCAACATAGAGCCATCCTTTCTTAATTATGTAATCTTCAAGTTTTGCGATATATCTAATTACCGACTGTTTTGTTGTAGCTCGTTGCGTTGAGCGTGAACTTGTAATAAGCAACGCCGACTTTAAGTATGCACCGGACCTTGCCGCTGCTGTTTGCCATAAATTCCCTGAATTTGTCACTTTCCAGTTTCAGGCCACCGCGTTTGGATAATTTCCCGAGGATATTGATTTTTTCCGTTGTTCCTTCTGAGTTTCTCATTCTAAACGTCCCGCCCTTGAAAATATCTGTTCCCGGATAGGGATTGTTTGTGAATGTGCAGTTTTCATATAATAGAAACCCCACATTGTTATTTTCGTCAATGGTTATCTGAATGCAGAACTTTTCCAAAGGTTCGGCATTTGGATCGTTGTAGTGTGTCAATCCGTCAAAGGAACGCCCTTCAATTCTGTATGTATTGGTTGTGTCGCCAAAATCGTCTAAAAGATATGCCTTGGTCCATTGCGCCTGTACCAGTGAGCCACTTATTATGATGACACTTAGCAATAAATATCTTTTCATGTGAAATGAAGTTTACGTAAAACTGCAAAATTAAGAAATTGACTTGTTTGTTGTACAAACATATTCATATTAATATCTGCACGAACAGCAATACAAATAGATTGTACCGGTAACCCGGTTTAAAATTGAGAATTATTTGCTAGAATGAAGAACACTCTAGCGGCTGGTTAGGCATCCGCATTGAGTTAAGAGTTCCCCTGCTTTTGTGGAAGCTAATGCCATCAAATTCAAATATGAGTGATATCTGGTGTGTTGGGCCAACAAAACCATATTCTGAGAAGATCATCAGATCGTATGAATACATCACTTTCATTCGGTTTTCTTCCGTAAAGGGTACGCTAACACCAAGCAAAAAGGTCCAGCTTGAGAACGTATCCCATTGAAAGGCTTCGTTTTTATACCAGGCTCCTACATAAATATGAGAAGTATATATGTTAAGCCCTACCTGATAAACATCCATAAATAATTGCTTTTGATAGATAAACCCCGGATTGAGTTTCCAGCCTTTGGCCTTGCCGTAAAAACTACCTGAATGCATTAAGTCAATGATAAAGTCAGCTTGAGCAACGTACTTTATTTCAAGAGGGGCCGTATGACCGGTAAATGATTGGTCGGGCCGTGTAAGATGATGTGCTGCAAAACCCAGAACCCCCGTTACCGAGTTCTTTTCAAACTGAAATAAACCACCTACGGAGAAGTCAGCATAGAAGGTGCTTTGATCACCGTAACCTTCGAACGAAGAAGGGCCGATATTACCGTAAATAGGATCCAGTTGGCTTGAGAAAACGGCATTGTCGAGGTTGAGTTTCCGGTTAACAACAGAAACAGTCGCTCCTATCTGGAATAATGTGTTTCTTGAGGCACGTATCCTAACGGCAGGCATGATGCCGACTGATGTGCTGCGAATGTATCCCAAGCCTTGTCGGTCCTGCTGGAATAATATACCAATGCCACCAGCTCCCGGGATGTTTCTGTCGGCAATGTCGGCGCTAAAATTATAGGTGTAATAATTCCCCTGCAATCCTGTCCATCTTTTCATGTAATTAAACTTGGTCTTCAGGCCAAGCGTAAGACCTACAAAAGCCGGGTTATAATAAGTTGGACTGTTAAATGGTTGCGCATATGTTATATCCTGAGCGTTACTGCTTGTTGTGGTGATAACAAACACTATTATTGCGCCCATTAATATCGATCTTATTTTTAGTTTACGTGTCATCGTTACATCAATTATGCTTGTTTGTTTATCTGATTAAAGTAACTGTTCCATATGGCTTTGTATTTCCATCTCCGTTATCACTTCCCTGCCATTTGGTTCCGTCTTTAAATACCGCATCAATTTTCCATGTGTAAGCTCCTGCCGGACAAAGATCCAGGTTCGGATTTCCTTCGTTGCGGCCGTTCCAGCTTGCTGCAGGTTTTCCATCAATTAAAGCATCGCTTTCCCAGATCAGATCTCCCCATGCATCGTACACATGAATCCGATACCTGTATAAGTTAACTCCTTTTATTATAAATCTTCCGTCTTTATATTCCCATCCAAGATTACCAGGTGCAAAAGCATTTGGTACATAAAGCGTCTTGAACATCATTTCGTATTCGTAAGTAGTCGTATCAGAACATCCGTCTTCGTTGTAGGCAATTAATGTAATTGTGTACGTATCATCAGAGCTGTAAGTGACCACAGGTTCTGCTTCATCAGATACATCACCATTGCCAAAGTCCCAGTAATAAGCATTGGCACCGGAACTGTTATTGACAAAATAAATTTGTCCCTGTTGTTCCTGGTAGTTATCATAAATATCGAAATCGGCAACAGGATTGTCAAATACTTCAACTTCATGTACAACAGTGTCTTTACATTGGTTGTCATCTGTAATAATGAAGGTTACATCGTACGTGCCAATATCGTTATACATATAATCAGGATTTTGCAGATTCGATGTGTCAATAACCGATAATGGATTTCCGAAGTTCCAAAACCAGGAAGAAATACTTGCTCCGGCGTCTTCCGATTCATCGAAGAAAAATGTTGGGTTATTTAAACACGCGTTTTCAAATGAAAAAGCGGCATCCGGTTTGTCATAAATCTCAACTTCCTGACTGGTAGTGTCGCTACACCCAAAACTATTGGTAACGATAAGTTCAACATTAAATGTTCCGTAATCAGAGAACATGTATATTGGATTTTGTTTATCAGATGTTCCAGCCGGATTGCCGGAATCACCGAAATCCCATTCCCATGAGGAGATAGATGCCCCGTGCTCATTGGACAGATCTGTGAATTCGGTTACTGTGCCGAGGCATGTAGTGCTGGTAACATAGAAGTCAGCTGCAGGAGACGGGCTAATGGTTATGGTGGCAGATGTGCTGTCACGCAACGTGGCTGAATTTGTTACTGCTGTTATGATAAGCCGCACGTGGTAGGTGCCTCCGGTTGTGTAAATGTGACATACGGGATTCTCCTGAACATCATATGTATAAGTTGTTCCGTCACCGAAATCCCAAAACCAGTTTGTAATACTTGTATTGTCGCTGTAAATTTGTGAGATGTCGTTAAAGCAGACCTCACTATTGGCACACAAGGTACCTGTTGGTGCATCGAAATCAGCTTCAAGACACGGGTTTCGCACCACTGATTTTACAATTGAGTCGGTACAGCCATTAAGATTTGTAACAATAAGCTTAACCTGATATATATTGTCCTGTGGTGGGTAAATATGTTCCGGATGCTGCTCGTCGGAATAGTTGTCTGTTCCTGAAGCAGGATCGCCGAAATCCCAGGACCAGCTGATTATTTGTGCTCCGCCGCCTAACGACTGATCAAAGAATTGTGTTGGATCTTCGCAAGTGCCCATATTGTACGTGAAGTCGGGCGATGGTAATTCATTTATGTAAGCGCTTTCATAGATGGTTACGGAACATCCGTTGGTATCCAGAGCTGTTAATTCAACCGTATAGTTTCCGGCTCCCGGGAATACATGGTTAATCGTATCCCTGTATGTGCTTACAGGAGTACTGCCATCATTAAAGTTCCACGTGTATGTATATATAGAGTCGTAGTCGGGCGTGTATGATGCCTGGAAAAATGTTGCTTGTCCGGCACATACTTCCGTAGATGTGAAGCTAATAGAAAGCGGTTCAAATACGCAAACATTAAAGCTTGTGTCGGAAGCGGAACAACCGTTCGCATCTGTTACGGTTAAGGTAACGGTGTAACAACTATCAACAACCCCATAGACATGGGTCGGGTTTATATCGGATGCACTGTATCCATCACCGAAATCCCATAACCAGCTTTGGATAGGACTGTTGTTATTACTTGCGGTTGACTCGTCATAAAAGAACACCTGTCCGGCTGGCGTACATGGCACATCAAAGCTAAATGCGGGCACAGGCCTGTCATAAACATCCACTAATTCTGTATATGCGTTTGAACAACCGAAATTGTCAATTACTGTTAGTGTAACCTGATAAGTGCCAAAAGTATTGTAATAATGAGGAGGGTTTTGCAATGTGGAGTTGCTTCCGTCACCAAAATCCCAGTCCCAACTGGTGGCATAGCCGAATGTTACAACCGTTTCGTCAAAGAAATAGGTTGAGTCGCCGGCACAAGTGTTGTTGTATGAGAAATCAACATCAGGCAATTCCAGGACAACGATCTCATATGAAATACTGCTTTGGCAATTATTAATATCGGTAACGGTAAGTGTAACCGTATAAGTTCCGGCATCCGTGTAAACATAAACCGGGCTTTGCTGGCCTGAAACACCGACACCATCACCAAAGTCCCATTGCCAGATGGATATATTGGTTCCGATACCCGTAAATTCGGCGTTGTCTCCCAGGCAGACTGTGTCGTTGGTCATAGTAAAGTCCACGTCGGGTAAAGAATCAACCAGAATATCCATAATAACTGTATCGAAACATCCCTGTGTATTAGTTACAATTAATGATACGGCGTATGTGCCAGGGTTTGTAAATACATGTGACGGGTTTTGTAAATCTGAAGTATTATTAGCACCAGACGGTGGATCATCAAAATTCCATTCCCATGAGAAAATATCAGGCCCTCCGTTGGGTGAAGATTGGTCAATAAATAATACAGGAAATCCAAAACAAGCGCTTTCGTAAGTAAAGTCGGCAACAGGACTTGTAATGACTTGTACAATCTTGGAAGTCGTATTCTGACAGCTGTCACTATCCGTCACCGTCAAAAACACCTCATAACTTCCACTTGAGCCGAACAGGTGCGAAATATTTGGGTTGGCAGGAGCGTCAATTGTGATTACGGTTCCGTCACTAAAATCCCAGATCCACTGTATGATCAGTCCGTTCGGGGATGACGAAAGATCAATAAAAGCAATGGAATCATTTTGGCAAGCCGGGGCCGATGACTCGAAATCAGCAGTTGGCAGTTGATTTACAACAATATCGTAACTTACGGAACTAATGCAGCCTTCCACTGTTGAAGCCGTAAGAGTGACCGTATAAGTGCCAGGCATTTGGTATGTATGAACGGGACTTTGCTCTGTTGAAGAGTTTCCGTCACCGAAACTCCATAACCACGTATTAAAATCTGTTCCTATCCCCGTAAACACAGCGTCTTCTCCCAAACATATCGTATCGTCGGCCATTGTAAATTCAACCTGAGGGATAGAATCAACAACGACATCCTGCGTGGTTGTATCTGTACACCCTATTGTGTTGGCAACGATGAGTGTTATCGTATAGTTGCCAGGATCGGTAAAAATATGCGATGGGTTTTGTAAAGTGGATGTATTGTTAGCACCAGAAGGAGGATCTCCAAAATTCCAGTCCCACGAGAACAAATTAGGTCCTCCGTTTGGCGAGGATAAATCAGTGAAAACAACTGGATCTCCATAACAAATTTCTTCGAAAGTAAAGTCAGCAATAGGGTTAGCTACAACATCAACAAGTTTAGAGGTAGTATTTTGACAGTTATCTGAATCAGTTACTGTTAAGAGAGCGGCATAAGTGCCTGTGCTGGCATATAAGTGGGCGATGTTAGGATTATTAGGATAATCAATCGTAAATGTATTGCCATCGCCAAAATCCCAAATCCATTGTGTAATGTATCCATTGGGGGATGAGGAAAGATTTGTGAATTGTACCGAGTCACCAAAACATACCGGTGCATCTGTTGTAAAATCAGGTACCGGTAAGGGGTTCACTGTAACAACTTGTGTTATTGAGCTGGTACAGCCGTCTGTAGATGTTACGGTAAGTATCACGCTAAAGCTTCCTGTTGTTGCGTATGCATGTGTGGGATTTTGCACAACGGAGGTGCTTCCGTCTCCAAAGTTCCAGTCCCAACTGGCAATATTTGGTGCCGAAAGGTCGGTAAACTGTATTGGTGCATTCAGACAAGCAGGGTCGGGATCCCACGAAAAATCTGCTGTTGGGAGATCACCTATATCTTGTGTGTAAGGTGTTGCGGTATTTTGGCAACCGTTTACGTCAGTCACGTCAAGGTTGACGGTATAAGTTCCAGCGGTAGTGTATATATGGCTCGGATCTTTCAAATTTGAGGTAGTTCCATCACCAAAGTCCCAGTTCCACGATTGGATCATTCCACTGGATGTGCCGGTAAAAAAGGTAGTTTCTCCCACGCAGCCCGGATTAGGTGTACTGCTGATGAAGGCATCAGGCAGTGGATTAATGTTTATTGCTTCAAAGTAAGAGTCGGTACAGGTGGTTATTCCCCCGTCATTTGTAGCTGTAATGGTTAAAATTACATTCACATTAATACCCGGGGTGTATGCATGAGTTACATTAGGTGCGTTGCCATGAGGGCTACCGTCCCCGAAATCCCAGTCCCAGGTTAAGATTGTATAGCCATTTGCGGCAGCATCGGAAGTGTCGAAAAACTGAATCTCACTACACTGCTGAAATGTATAGCTATAAGTAAAAGAGGTTGTAAATGGGCATTGGCCAAAGACATTAATAATCAACAGCCAGCTTATCATAAATAGTAAACTACGAATTTTCATTGCATTGTTTTTTTTTCATGTAATTGACAATACAGCATAACAAAATGTACCTTTATAAGTTGTTAAGGATACGAATAAAAACGAAAAAGGTTCTGAGGAAAATCTCTATATTGGACTTGTTTTGCTCATATTTGTCTTGTTTGTTTTGTTCATAATTGTTTGTTTGCCCTGAATATTAAATCACTTGCTGTTCTTGTTTTGATTTTCAATAATAGCAATTAATTGCGCAACTTTGAAATTTTTTGCTATAATTTTTTTTTCGGGTCCCAATAAAAACACACGTGGTGTGCCGTTAATATTGTATAAATCATGGAAATCCTGCGTAGTGCTGATTGTTCCGTTAACATCTATCCAGCCCGGGTTTCTTTCAGCAAGGGCCTTTTCCCATTGTTCCAGATCGTTGTTGACGCTGACAGCATAAACTTTTATATCATAGCCGGTTGTGTCAAGAACTTTTTTTAGTTCATTGATTGTTTTTTCGCATACATGGCAGTTATAATCCCAAAATAGAAGAAGTGTGTATTCTGCCCTGATATCACGAAAAGAACGAAATTGATTGCTTGTATCTATTAAATTAAGATTAGGAGCCGTTTCACCCAGCAACAGGGGTTTTATTTTTTCCGATCTTTCTTTCAGTTTTTTTGTTATTGACGGAGTAGTATTCAGAATGTCCTCCCTGAGAAAATAATTATCTACGAGGTGTACAAAGACGGCATCGAACCCCATGTATTTCGGGTTTTGGTATTTTGAAATAAAATACCAAAGCAAATAACTAATGGCCTCAGCATCAGGCCTTGCATATGAGATAACAGAATTGATTGCACTGATAACAGAGTCGGGATTCAAGAAGATAACATTGTCAAAGTAGAAATTCAACTTCTCCTCCAGTACCGGTGTTCTGATAAACCGTGCATCACTGAGGTTGAGGTTGTCCCAGAAATGGTTTTTAATGTAAAGATAGGGTTGCAAGCTGTCCATACTCAGGCTGTCAGGTATGATGATGTCCTGCTGCGCTTTGATGAGCCGGGCAATAAACAAATCGGGATAAGTCTCTGTAAGTGAATATTCTTCCTGAATCAGACTTTCCTTTATAGAATCCAGGGTATAGCCGTTATCTTGTGAAACCGTATCTGTCAGTTGGCGAATTTCCCGGTATGCCTGGTTACGAAACCGCTGATGCTCATAAAATACACGGTTTTCTTCCGAGCCTGTAACTTCTACGTCATAGGACGCCCTTGCATCTGTATAAAAAGAAAACCCTGACTCGTTATTGATAATAAACTCAAACAATTTATTTTTATCCTGACTTGCCAGGATGTACACACCATCCGGATAGTCTTTATTGCTAAAAACGAACTTGCCATTCCTGATATACGCTGTATCGATCAGCTTGTTTTTTTCTCCGTAATAGCTTGCAAGCAATACAGTCGTATCGCTGTAGTTGCTGATGATAAGATCAAAACTAACCTGCGAAATTCCTTTAAGTGCAGATAGAATAAAAAGGAAAATGAGTATGAATGCTTGCCGTATGTTCATTTTTCGACGATAAATATAACAAAAATTTGCGAAAATCAATATGTTTTCTGTGTTTTAAAGATTGATAAAAAATGCAGTAAATACAATTAAAACGAAGGGAAGATTTTTTTTATTTTAATATATGTCGAACATTCCCGTTTTTTTTACATTTTTACATGGTTATATTTTTACCCTGGTTTCAAATTCGCCAAGCGAAATTGCAAAACGCAATCAGCAGATAACCAGGGTTTATATTCACAACACGGGAAACTAATTCAGGAATTTCTTATCTAAAGCTGGCAGGAAG
>DGOT01000279.1 GCA_002389465.1 Bacteroidales bacterium UBA4459
CGAAAACACTTTCGCTCCCAGTTCAGCAAGAACACATGCCTGGTAGCCCGAGCCGGTTCCTACTTCCAGTATTTTCTGCCCTTTCTTCACCTCCAGAAGCTCTGTCTGAAAGGCAACGGTGTATGGCTGTGATATTGTTTGTCCTGACCCTATCGGGAAAGGTTTGTCTTCATAGGCAAATTCCAGGAAGGAAGAATCCAGAAAAAGATGCCTTGGAATTTTATTGACTGCATCCAGAATCCTCTGGTCTCTGACACCTTTACTCCTGACCTCATTTACAAGTCTTTTACGCATTCCCTTATGCCTGTAATTATCCACCATTTCCTATTAATTTTATCTTGTCTGAATCCTTCGGTAAACTCAATATTTTATGCGAAAATAATAATAAAGACAGCAAGAAAAAAATTACCTTTGGGCCAAATTTTTATTCATGTTAAATATTGGATTATTAGGGGCAGGCCATTTGGGTAAGATTCACCTGAAATGCATCACATCGGTCACCGATTTTGAACTCGTAGGATTTTATGATCCTGACCAGGAAAAGGTAAAAGAAGTACAGGAAACACATGGTGTCAGATCTTTTGACAGCGTCTCAGACCTGATTGACGCAAGCGATGTGGTGGACATTGTAACTCCAACAGTATCACATTATGAATGTGCCTCTGAAGCTATTAAAAAGTCGCGGCATGTATTCATTGAAAAACCTGTTGCCACCACACCCGAAGAAGCACGGCAACTGATCGAGCTTGCTTCGGAGGCAGATGTGAAGGTACAGGTAGGCCATGTGGAACGATTCAACCCGGCTTTTACGGCAGTACGTGATAAACTGAATAAGCCCATGTTTATCGAGGCGCACAGATTAGCACAATTTAATCCGCGCGGAACCGATGTTCCTGTTGTTCTGGATCTGATGATTCATGATATTGACATCATTCTGAGTGTTGTCAAGTCAAATATCAGAAAAATTCATGCCAGCGGCGTAAATGTGGTGAGCGACACGCCGGACATTGCCAATGCACGGCTTGAATTTGACAACGGTGCTGTTGCCAACCTCACCGCCAGCCGGATTTCGCTGAAGAACCTTAGAAAATCCAGGTTCTTCCAGAAAGATGCTTATATCTCCGTTGATTTTCTCGATAAAGTTTCCGAGATCGTTCGCATGGAAGAAATTGACAAAACGCCTGACGATCCTTTTGCCCTGGTGCTTGATCTGGGAAGTGGAAAAAAGAAACGTAGAATCAATTTTGAGAAACCTGACGTATTTGCCATAAATGCAATTGAAGAAGAATTGCAGAGCTTTAGCAGGGCGATAATTAACAACACGACACCTGCTGTAACAATTGATGACGGATACCAGGCTTTGCTTGTTGCCACGATGATCATGGAGCATATTCAATCACTAAACGATAACTTTTAACAAGATATTAACAATTGGCAATATGCAAAAAAAACTTTCGTTAACACAATAACAAATGAGGGGATTGCGTCTGAAAACTACTCTATATCAAGCAATAAATCTTTTTATCTTACTTGCAGCAGTATGGGTGCTCTCAAGCTGCTACAAGTTTGAGGGAGATCAGACTATTCCTTCCTACCTTAACATTGACAGTGTTTCTCTGAGAACTTATTATCCGGAGCAAGGAACCAATTCGCACGCCATCAAAGATGTTTGGGTGTATGTGAACGATGTTCTGCTAGGAGCTTACGAATTACCGGCTACTTTGCCTGCCTTGTGGAATGGAGAGCAGAAACTGGTGATCAAGCCGGGAATTAAGATAAACGGTATTTCCAGCACACGCGCTCCTTACCCTTTTTACAAACCGATAACTTATGATGATTTCCTGTTCATTCCTGACTCAGTTATCTCGATCTCTGCGCCAAATACAGAGTATTTTGCAAACCTGAATTTTATGTGGATGGAAGATTTTGAACATCCGGGACTAACGTTAACAGAGACTTCCGCCAGTGATACGATTATCGTCAGAACGCAGCCTGAGAATAACCCCGAAGCATTCCTTTCGGAAGAATCCAGGTACTCCGGAGTAATCCACCTTACGGAAGATGCGCGTATTTTTTCTGCCAGTTCAATCAACAGCTTCCCGATTCCCAAACAAGGCTCTCCAACCTTACTTGAGGTGAACTTTAAAACGGATAATTACATCAACGTGGGTGTTATTATTCAGGAATCCGGAAATTATATTAAGATACCTTTGGTAATTTTGAATCACTCTGAAGACTGGAATAAAATTTATATAAATTTTGGCCCGAATCTTTCTTTACATCCACAGGCCATTGACTTCAGAGTCTTTTTCGAAACAGCGCTTGAAAACAACATCAGTAGTGCCGACATATATTTAGACAACATCAAACTGATTAACAGACCTTATTAATTATGAATAGACGATTACAGGTTTCTAAATATGTATTTTTAGACTGGCTTTCCGCATTCATTGCCTGGAGTTTATTTTATCTATTCCGGAAACACATTGAAACTCCGGATATTTTACGCCATTTGGAAACAGTCTTTGACGACCGGATGTTTTGGCTGGGCATTCTTATTGTTCCGATATTTTGGCTGGTTTTATATCTTATGATGGGGTCGTACCGCAGGATTTACAGAAAATCCAGGCTGCGCGAACTCTGGCAAACGCTCATCATTACTCTGATAGGTGTTACCATCATTTTCTTCTTGCTGATTCTTGATGATGTGATTATTACCTACAAATCGTACTACCAGTCATTTCTTGTTTTGTTCTCCTTGCATTTTTTCATCACGTTCGTTGCCAGACTTATCCTGACAACGATAACGGTTCGTAAGATTCACACGGGTAAAATAGGCTTTAACACAATTATTGTAGGAAGCAACGGAAATGCGGTCAAAGTTTTTAATGATATTGTCAACCAGGAAATGTCTTCAGGAAATAAATTCATTGGCTTTATAAATATCAGGGAAGGCAACAAATTCCTTATCTCGGAGCATTTGGAGCACCTGGGAGCCTACAAAGACCTCAATAAAGTTATTCATAAGCATCGTATTGAAGAAGTAATCATCGCGATTGAGCGGTCTGAGATTGACACGATAGAGCGGATCATTACTGAGCTCGAGACGACCAATGTGATTATTAAAGTTATCCCGCT
>DGOT01000022.1:0-23013 GCA_002389465.1 Bacteroidales bacterium UBA4459
AAAGCGCTGGTCGGCCGTATATCCCTCAATGGGTTTAGGTTGTGTGCCGTTTAATGCCATCTGAAATGCATTATAGGAGATGTTCAATCCACCCAAATCGGCAATGTTTTCACCCATAGTAAGGTTTCCGTTAACGTGTAACGAATCAAGCATGGTATAATTATCATATTGCTTTGCCAACACATCTGTTTTTGACTTGAACCGTTCAGCATCTGCTTCAGTCCACCAGTCGTTCATATTGCCTTCTTTGTCAAATTTCCTCCCCTGGTCGTCAAAGCCGTGGGTCATCTCATGACCGATTACAACACCTATGGCGCCATAATTCACTGCATCGTCGGCATCTTTATTAAAGAAAGGTGGCTGTAATATACCGGCGGGAAACACAATTTCGTTATTTGTAGGATTGTAATACGCATTCACCGTCTGTGGAGTCATGCCCCATTCGGTTTTGTCCACTTTATTACCCACTTTGGCAAGATCCCTCTTAAACTCAAATGCACGTGAGTTTTGTACGTTCAGGAGGTAATTATCAGGGACAATGTTAAGTGTAGAATAATCTTTCCATTTGTCAGGATAGCCAATTTTTACAGTGATGGCATCCAGTTTAGCCAATGCTTTTTCTTTAGTCTCATCGGTCATCCAGTCCAGTTTCTTAATTCTTTCAGCAAAAGATAAGCGTAGATTTTCCACCAGCTTTATCATACGTTCCTTTGATTCGGGCGGGAAGTACCGTTCCACATAAATTTGGCCAAGTCCTTCTCCCAAACCACCGGAAGTAGTAGCCAGAACACGCTTCCAGCGAGGCCGTAACACTTCGCTTCCGGATAGCGTTTTGCCGAAGAAATCAAAGTTTTGCTGAACAAAAGCAGTGCTCAGATAATTTGCCGATCCATCCAGCAAATGCCATGTAAGATAGGTTCTCCAGTCTTCAACCGGGTATTTAGCTATCAGCTCCGACATGCCTTTCATAAATTCCGTCTGGCTCACATTCAGCTCACCGGGATCAGGAAGGCCGAGTGCTGTAAAATATGCACCCCAATCGAAACCGGGAGCAAGCACTTTCAGGTCATCCAGAGACATTTTGTGGAAGTTCTTTTCGGCAATCCTTGTTTCCATCCTTGTTTTGGAAACTTTCGCCAGGTCTGTTTCTATGGCAAGAACAGTTTCTGCAGTTTTTAATGCAGCAGACTCATCATCGCCTTTCAGCAGAAACATCTTTGTGATGTGTGCTTTATAAGCTTCCCGTATTTGCTGCATGCGCTCACTGTTATCCGTGTAGTAAGCAACATCGGGTAATCCCAGGCCACCCTGCCAGAAATTGGCAATGGTCCATTCGCTGTTCGACTGGTCGGCATCAGCATAAAAATGAAATAAAGAGCCTAAGCCTTTTTGCTGCATCACAGCAACGTACCGGCTTACTTCTGTAACAGATTGCAAACTGTTAATTTCATCAATCTCCGGTTGCAAAACGGCGATACCCTGTTCTTCAATGCGCACGGTATCCATACCGCTGTTGTAAAAGTCCCTGATCTTTTGGCTGATGCTGCCTTCAGGTGCTTCTTTGTCGGCCGAAACTTCTTTTACGAGCTCACGCAGCATCTTTTGATTTTCTTCATACAATACTGTGAAAGCGCCGTACGAACTGTATTCGGGGGGCACCGGATGATTCTTTATCCAGTTGCCGTTCACAAACCTGAAAAAATCGTCTCCGGGTTTGATGCTTGAATCCATGTTTGCTGGATCGAGTGCTTTTGTCATTACTTTTTCCTGTTTGTTCTCGCACGCGTATGCCAACAGCATTACGAATACGATCATTGCAAATAAATTAAACGTTTTCATGATTTTTAGATTTAATGGTTGCGGTAACATTAATTACAGGCAAAGATAAGAATGTAAGAGAGATGAGCCTTATTTTATGAAAAAGTATTAAAAATCAAGTTCCAGGTTAAGCCCTTCTTTCAGGTCAATGAGGTCTGGATATTTTTTAGCCATTTCCTCAAATTTCTCCCGGTCGGTATAGGCCGTCTTTTGTGTTGTTTTGTCAGCTACTACAGGTGCTAATTTGATTTGGTTGTTATTCAGTTCCTTTTTCAGGTATTCCAGCATAGCAGACACATTGATTTTGTCTTTGGCAATCAATATGTTATCCACTTTAAATTCGATAATAAAATTACCTTTCAATACAGGTTTGTATTTCGCCAGGGCATGGGCAAAACTGGGGGCTGTAGGCTTATAAGTTTCGGTAAAATTATGCCAGACTTCATTCAGCCGATCCTGATCAAATTCATTAATGACCGGTTCTTCGGCAGGTTTTTCTGTATTATCTGTTTCTTTTTTGAGGGCATTCAAACCGTCCCTGATTGAAATATTTTTGATACTTCTGCCGTTTTCTTCTTTTTTTACAGAGGATTCTTTTTTCTTGATTTCCTGAGGTTCCTCCCTTGGTTTGCTCTCTCCATCTTTAGCGGGCTCCTTTTCCGTTTTTCCCCCATACACTTTTTTAGGTTCATTCACTGTTTTCGGTACCGCCGGAGCAACTTTATTAATGACCTGAACAGTCTGATCGTCATTGACCTGTGTAAGTTGCATCAGCGCAATTTCCACATGCAATTGTTTGTTGTTGCTCGTTTTATAGCTCAGGTCGTATTTATTACATATTTCAATGGCCCGGAACAAAACCGGCACGTCAGTTTGTTCCGATTGTGCTTTATAACGTTCTTTAAGAGAAGGGCTGGCCAGCAATAATTGAATAGTTGCCGGATCTTTGATGACCAGCAAATTGCGCAAATGCTCTGTGAGGCCGGTGATAAAATGCTGCCCATCGAATCCATTCTCTATAATTTCGTTAAAGATTAAAAGCAGATTAGAAAAGTTACCTTCCAGAAGGGCGTCGGTTACTTTAAAATAGTATTCATAATCGAGTATGTTAAGGTTCTCGATGACGTTTTTATACGTCAGTGTGTCGCCGCTGTAACTAACAATCTGGTCAAATGTGGAAAGCGCATCGCGCAAGGCTCCGTCTGCTTTCTGGGCAATAATGTGCAGGGCCTCGACTTCTGCATCAACACCTTCGTTTTTAGCCACATAATCCAGATAGGCAGCAATGTCTTCTACACGGATTCGTTTAAAGTCAAAGATCTGGCATCGCGACAAAATAGTGGGTAGTATTTTGTGTTTTTCAGTTGTTGCCAAAATGAATTTTGCGTAGGCCGGCGGTTCTTCCAGTGTTTTCAGGAAAGCGTTGAAAGCTGCTTGCGACAACATATGCACCTCATCGATGATATATACCTTGTAGTTACCTACCTGGGGAGGTATCCGCACTTGGTCAACTAGGTTTCGGATGTCATCTACGGAGTTGTTTGAAGCGGCATCAAGTTCATGTATATTGAAAGAAGCGTTGTTGTTGAACGAAGTACATGATTCGCACTCGTTACATGGCTCCAGGTTTTCTGTAAGATTTTCGCAGTTGATGGTTTTGGCAAGTATCCGGGCACATGTGGTTTTTCCCACACCCCTCGGGCCGGTAAAAAGAAAAGCCTGCGCCAGATGATTGTTTTTTATGGCATTTTGTAAGGTAGAAGTTATAGCTTCCTGCCCCACTACCTGTTTGAAAGTAGCCGGCCGGTATTTTCGTGCTGATACAATAAATTTTTCCATACAGGGATGTGACATTTAAACCCCAAAATTACTAATTATTGAGGGCGGATAGGTTATTTTTGTGTGCCTAATTATCAACATTAATAATTGAAACAAGTATTTTTTGACGGGTTTTTCAGTTTATTGTTTTGTATGCCAGTAAAATAGTTTGATTTGAAATTTTGTTACTTTTACGTTCATGGATCCGACACTCATATATGCACCGGCAATAACAGGCAGAGTTCGTTATATTTTTCGTCTTGTTTTTGAAGATATTCTACATGTTCCTTATGAGTTAACAAGTGATCAGGAGGAGTTTCTGAATGCAGACAGACCCAGGTTTATATATGGAGACAAGGCATTTTCGAATGACCTGTTTTTTAAGTCATCAGGGATGCTTTTTAAAAAAGGAGTGGAGCCTGTTGACCTGGAACCGATTGAATTTGAAGGGACGAAAGCATTTTTTCCTGTTTATGGAGAACATGCGGTTTTACAATTTGATGTTTTTTCAGCTATTTTTTACCTTGTTACCCGCTACGAAGAGTATTTACCGTTCGTAAAAGACCTGCATGGCAGGTTTACTGCACATCTGAGTGCCAGTGCGAAGATGCACATCCTTAATAAGCCTGTAGTAAATATCTGGGCGATCAGGATCAGGGAGATTCTGACAGGAAAATATCCGTCCCTGGTTTTCCCCAAAAGAAAATATAAATTCATTCCTACCTACGATATTGATTCGGCATACGCATATAAGCAGAAGGGGCTGGTACGGACTATTGGTGGCTATATCCTGGCTTTGCGTGATTTTAGATGGGGTGAAATAGCCCAGCGTACGCGTGTGCTAACAGGTAGGGAAAAAGACCCGTTTAACACATTTAACCTACAGATAGCGTATCAGAAAAAATACAACCTGAAACCAATTTACTTTTTCCTGTTTGCCCATTACGGCCAATACGATAAAAACATCAACACGCGGAATTCAACATTCAGGTTCTTGGTAAAAAGTATCGGTGATTATGCCAGCGTAGGCATCCATTCGTCTTACTTCACAAATGAGCATCCTGAACTGATCGCTAAAGAGATCAGGAACCTCAAAACGGTATTAAATAAAGATATTAGCTGTAACCGGCAGCATTTTTTACGAATTGTACTGCCCACAACCTACAGGAACCTGATCGAACAAGATATTACAGACGATTACTCTATGGGTTATGCGGCTTTACCGGGTTTCAGGGCCGGGATTTGCAGTTCGTACAATTTTTATGACTTGGACCTGGAAGTAGAAACAAAATTGAGGATACACCCTTTTGCCGTTATGGACGGAACATTGAACGATTATATGGGATTAAACCCGGCAGATGCAATTGAGCATGTAAAAGCATTAATTGATGAGGTGAAGAAAGTGGACGGCACGTTTATTTCGCTTTGGCATAACGAGTCGTTAAGCGACCAGAAACGTTGGAAAGGATGGAAGCATGTGTATGAGCAATTAATTGAATATGCGATTGATTGATTTAATAAAAGATCGAACCTTAGCGTATAGATAAACCATTGATCAGGTACCTGAAAAATAGCGAAATTGATACGGAAAAGTGGGATGGTTGTATCAAATCCTCTTTTAACGGGATTATATATGCCTATGCATGGTACCTTGATATAGTTCACGAAAACTGGGAGGCACTTGTTGAAGACGATTACATACGTGTAATGCCTCTACCGGCCTCGAAAAAAATGGGTATTTCTTATATCATGCAGCCTTTTTTTATGCAGCAACTGGGCATTTTCTCAAAAAATATGCTCACTCCTGATATTGTCAGGTCTTTCATTGATAATATACCTGAAAAGTTTAAAATCGTAGACATTAATCTGAACAGTTATAATACTATTGATGGAGATGACCTTGTCCTTTTGCGCAATGACAATTATGTGCTTGATCTGATCAACAAATACGCAGTTCTTTCAAAGAAATATTCTTCCAATACAAAGAGAAATCTGAAAAAAAGTCTGAAGAAAAAACTAACACTTGCAAAAGGTATTAAGCCTGAGGGTCTGATCAGTTTGTTTAAAGAGAACAGGGGGAAACGATTGAAAAAATGGTCAGAGCCGGAATATGACCGACTGAAGCGTCTTATGTACAGAGTGTTATATAAGGGTAGCGGGTTGTTGTACGGTGTGTTCGACGAACATAATCAGCTATGTGCCGGAGCTTTTTTTACACGGACACAAAATCGTTTGATTTTTTTATTCTCGGCCACTAATGATGCCGGAAAAGAATCGGCAGCCATGACTTTTTTAATAGACAGTATTATCAGAAAGTTTTCGCCCAACAAGCTGGTGCTAGACTTCGAAGGTTCGAACGAAGAAAATCTGGCTCGTTTCTATAAAGGATTCGGAGCTAAGAGAGTAACTTATATCCGTTTACAAAAAAACACCCTGGGCATTTTGTTGCGTTGGCTGTTCAGACTACGTTTATTTGTTAAAAACCGATAATTCGTTTTAAATATGGGCTATTTCTGTTATCTTTGTTTAAAAGCATCGTCTGATGATACATGAATTAGGGAAAAATAATTCGATCTTTAATCAGTTCTTGTCCGAGTTGCGTGATCACAGGCTGCAGAAGGACAGTATGAGATTCCGGCGCAATCTGGAACGGTTGGGAGAGATCTTCGCTTATGAGATCAGCAAGGAGCTGAGTTATATTGCTACCAGAATATCTACTCCGCTCGGGATGCTCGATATGAATACGGTGGAGGAACAGCCGGTTTTGGCAACTGTTTTGCGTGCCGGGCTACCCTTGCACCAGGGATTGCTGAACTATTTCGACAAGGCCGACAGTGCGTTCATTTCGGTGTATAGGAATTTTACGAAAAATGAAGACGGCTTTACTGTTAAACTCGATTACATATCAGCACCTGCTGTCGAGAAGCGGATTTTAATTATCAGTGACCCGATGCTGGCCACGGGCAGTTCGTTGGTGGCTTCACTCAAAGCCCTATACGAAAAAGGAACTCCGGCGCATACCCACGTTGTAAGTGTTCTGGCCAGTGATGAAGGAATAGCCAAACTGAAAAGAGCATTCTCTTTTAAGAAACTGACGCTTTGGGTTGGTGCTGTAGATGATGAACTGACTGCAAAGGCTTTCATCGTTCCCGGACTGGGCGATGCAGGTGATTTGTCTTTCGGCAGAAAAGAAGATTTATGATTTCAGTACTATGGAGTTAAATACAAAATTAGTCAAAGAGAACGTCAGGATTGCGTTTACTTCCATTAAAAGCCACCTGTTGCGTACTATTCTTACCATACTCATTATTGCATTTGGCATCATGGCACTTGTGGGCATCCTTACCGCCATTGATGCGGTTGAATCTTCACTGAATGAGAACTTTGCGATGATGGGTTCCAATACGTTTAACATTCAGAACAGGGGTTTAAGGGTACATATAGGAGGAAGGCAGAGCAACCCCATTAATTACCGTGTGATAAGCTTCAATGAGGCAATGGAGTTTAAAGAAGAATTCGATTTTCCGGCAAAGGTTTCCGTGTTTACATATGGAACCGGAACCGCTACACTAAAATACGAATCGGAGAAAACAAACCCGAACATCTCAGTTATGGGTACGGACGAAAATTATGTGTTTACATCAGGACAGGAGATTGCTAAAGGCCGGACGTTTACACCTAACGAAATGCATTATGGAAATCATGTAGTGATTATCGGAAATGATATTGTAAAAACATTATTTAAGAAGAACGAAGACCCGCTGGGAAAGATCATTTCGGTAGGGGCTGGAAAATACAGGGTGATCGGCGTGTTAAAAGAAAGGGGCTCAAGCATAGGGTTTAGCGGCGACAGGTCGTGTTTAATGCCGATCGCAAACGTCCGGCAGTATTTCTCATCACCTAATATGAATTACCGGATAAGTGTTTTGGTGCCCGACCCTTCAAAAATGCAGGCAGCTATCGGGGAAACCACAGGGTTGTTCCGGAAAATCAGAAAAGACAGGTTGGGAAATGATGATTCTTTTGCCATACTGAAAAGCGACAACATCGCCAACATGCTGATAGGCCTTACCAGTAAGTTGCAAGTAGGTGCCACTATTATCGGTTTGATCACTCTACTTGGGGCAGCCATCGGTTTGATGAACATTATGCTTGTGTCGGTTACGGACCGCACACGGGAGATCGGAATTCGAAAAGCTGTCGGGGCTAAAAGTCATACTATACGGAATCAGTTTCTGGCCGAAGCGATTGTTATTGCACAAGCAGGCGGATTGGTCGGAATTGTTGCAGGGGTCATGATCGGGAATGTTGTATCCTATTTTACCGAGAGTCCTTTTATCGTTCCCTGGCTGTGGGTGGCCCTTGGTGTTTTACTTTGCTTCGTGGTTGCTTTGCTGTCGGGTATTATTCCGGCTACCAAGGCGGCACGTCTGGATCCTATCGAGTCTCTCAGATATGAGTAACGATTACTTAATACTTATCTCAAATGATTTAAACTTCTGGTAACCTATCAGGCGATCATACTCAGGCACCCTTTCTTTATAATAGACAAATGCCGAATACGTGTTTTTTGTCTCCCAATGGTCACCTTCTATCACAGTTACATCCCCGCTAAACAATCCGTAAGGAACAACTACATACTGATAGTCATAGTATCCTTGTTTTAAAAATAACCGGCCATGGTACTCGCGGGTTCGCGCGTTATACCTCATTTTGTTGTTCTCATCGAGTTGCCAGTCGTTAAGTGCTCCCAATATATAAATATCCGCATCCTCAATTTTAGGATGTTTTAAGGTAAATTCAACCTGCGCGTATTCCCCTTCGATCATAGTTACCTGGTCCTGCCGTGCTTTGATAAGTTTCTTGCCATGTATATCATCAATTGTTTCATATGGCTTCTTAGCTTTTGAGTAATCTGTATGAAGCATGACCAAATAACCTTCTTTGTCGCTGATAATCCGTGCGATATACATTGACTGATAATAAAAACTTTTCATATCAAAATGACGAAACTGGTTGCCCCCGTCAAACACAATACCATCGCGGTAGTTATATTGAAGTTCGTTCATCAATACCGAGGTGGCGCGAATACTCATTTTTGCATTATCCCAGCGACCGTTTTGCCGTAAAGTTACGGTGAGACGCTGTATCGGTTCGGCACTGAACAGGTCGGGAATAAATACCCTCATGTCAATTTGCTGCTTCTTTCGCGTGTATTCCAACATTTTCGGGTAATAGGGAATTGATAATTCAACCCTTGCCATTTGTTCTACCACGAAAAAGCGCCTGGTAAAAAGAACATTTTCATCGCTGGGGTTATCCACATAAACTTTCAATATATAATTACCTGAAAGCTTAATACGCATGTCATGATTTGGAAAAACATGTGTGTAATGAATGTATCCGGGAATCGCATTTAAAGAGAAATAATAATCAAGTATTTCTTCTTCGAAATAGCCGTCAAGGTATTCAATTTGCCTTAGGTCAGATGGTTCCCAAAATTCATTACAATGAATGATCGTATATTTAAACCGGTAGGATTCATTGCTGAAATCATCAAACGAAAGGCGCAGTTTATCATTCGAGTTTAACCGGATGACAGGTTCGCTCAGTTGATCTCCCTTACGGAATAGCAACACTGTTTCAATATTGTCGTCATAAACCCGGTCTTCATAAGTAATCGTCTGTGCTGTTAGCGAAAAGCCAAAAAAACATAAAACGAAAAATAACAATGCTCTGCTCATAAGAAAAGTTTTGTAGTCCGAACTTACTTTTTTTATCCGAGAAAGATTCTGTTCTAAAACTGTGCCGGTAAAGAGCAGGATATCTTTTCAAGTAGGTAAAAGTAGGTGCTTTTTATAAAATACGGAAATAAAAAAATAAAAACCTTTTTCAGATATTCAACCCGGTTATTTTTAACGAGGTTTCCGGCGGGCTCTGATAATTGAATAGATCGTGCTATTTAGAATTTTTAAAAATTCAATTTTAATTCTCTTTGCCCTAGTGTATATGGGCAATATTATATATTTTCGTTCCTGTAAAAAATACATGAATCTATATAGATATGTCAACTACTTATAAGATTAAAAAGGGTCTTAATATCAAACTGTTGGGAGAGGCTGAGAAAACCGTTGTTGACTTAAATGCGAAAAGATTTGCCATTAATCCACCCGACTTTACGGGGTGTTTTCCAAAAATGCTTGTTAAGGAAGGTGACGATGTAAAAGCCGGTACTCCATTGTTTTACGACAAGTACAGAGAAGAGATAAGGTTTACTTCTCCTGTGTGCGGAAAAGTAAAAGAAATTGTCAGGGGCGCAAAACGGAAAATGTTACACGTAATAATTGAAACAGACGGAAAAGACGAGGCAATTGATTTTGGCAAAGTGGAGATTAGCTCTATTGACAGGCAGGCAATTATTGACAAAATGCTTGCCAGCGGTGTATGGCCTATGGTACGGCAGCGTCCGTACGCAGTTATCGCTAACCCGCAAGACGAGCCGAAAGCCATTTTTATTTCAGCATTTGATACAGCGCCTTTAGCAGCCGATCTCGACCTCATCGTGCATGGGCAAGGAAAAGAATTTCAGGCCGGACTCGATGTTCTTACAAAGCTTACAAGCGGAAAAGTGCATCTGAACGTTGATGCAAAAAACACAACATCAAAAGTGTTTCTGAATTCAAAGAATGTTCAGCTTAATAGCTTCTCAGGACCGCATCCTGCCAGTAATGTGAGTGTGCATGTCAGCCGGGTTGACCCGATCAACAAAGGTGAAGTAATCTGGTACACCGGTCCGCAGGAAGTAATTACCATTGGAAAATTATTTCTCGAAGGAAAATTCAACTCTGAAAGGATCGTGGCACTTGCCGGGTCGGAAATATTGCATCCGAAATATTACAAAACATACATCGGCGCACGCATTGTCAACATGATCAGTGGTAACGAAACCGGCGGCCGTAACAGATACATAAGCGGTAATGTGCTGACGGGTGAAAAGATTGAAAAAGACGGGTTTGTCGGCTTTTACGACTCGATGGTTACAGTTATCCCCGAAGGAGATCATTATGAATTCTTTGGCTGGCTGAAACCCGGAATGAATAAGTTTAGTTTTTCCCATACATTTTTGTCGAGGTTGTTCCCTAACAAGAAATTCAAGGTAGATACAAATCTGCATGGAGGCGTCAGAGGTTATGTGATGACCGGAAAAATGGAGAAAGTATTTCCGTTTGATATTTACCCGCTGCAGCTGGTCAAAGCCATTTTGGTTGAAGATATCGACCTGATGGAGAACCTGGGTATTTATGAGATTGATGCCGAAGACTTTGCCTTGTGTGAAGTGATTGACACTTCGAAGACCAACATACAAGATATTGTACGTAATGGTTTGGAGCTGATACGTAAAGAAATGAGTTAAGTAAAAATTCAGAATAATACCGCATGAAAGCGATAAGGAATTTATTAGATAAACAAAAACCCCACTTCGAAAAAGGGGGGAAGCTTGAGAAATTTCATTCCATGTTTGATGCGATGGAAACCTTATTTTTTGTACCCAATCGGGTAACAACAAAGGGGGCGCACATACGCGATGCCATCGACATGAAACGGACAATGATCGTGGTGTTCATCGCCTTACTGCCTGCCTTGTTTTTTGGTATGTGGAATATAGGCTATCAGCATTTCCTGTCGTACGGGGAACACCCCGACTTCTGGACGATGTTCTGGTATGGTTTCCTAAAGATGCTTCCCATAATTATTGTTACTTATGGTGTGGGCCTTGGTTTGGAAATTATTTTTGCGCAGATCAGAAGCCATGATGTCAATGAAGGATTTTTTGTGTCAGGCCTGCTCATTCCAATGATTGTCCCTCCGGACATACCTCTATGGCAGCTGGCTATTGCCGTTGCTTTTGCTGTAGTATTTGGAAAAGAGGTTTTTGGTGGAACCGGAATGAATATTATGAACCCGGCTCTTTTGGCCAGAGCATTTTTGTTCTTTGCCTATCCGGGAAATATATCAGGTGATAAAGTATGGATTTCGGATAAGGCGGATGCTTTTTCAGGGGCGACACCTTTAGGCGATGCGCTGACAGGGCACTTTGACAACCTGCCTTCCGTTTATGATATGTTCATGGGGTTCATCCCGGGCTCAAACGGCGAAACATCCACCCTGATGATCTTATTGGGAGGTTTGTTCCTGCTGATGACCGGAATCGGCAACTGGCGCGTGATGTTCTCGTTTTTTGCCGGTGGCTATATCATGGGATTGCTGTTCAATTTATGGGGCTATAACGAGTACATGCAGCTTCCGGCATATTATCACCTGGTAATGGGTGGTTTTGCTTTCGGTGCCGTGTTTATGGCAACTGACCCGGTTACGGCTGCCCAGACAAATAAAGGAATGTACATCTACGGTTTTCTTGCCGGGCTGATGGCAATACTGATCAGGGTGTTCAATCCGGCGTACCCCGAAGGGGTGATGCTGGCCATATTATTAATGAACGTATTTGCTCCGCTGATCGACCATTATGTGATCGCCGGTAATATTAAAAGAAGACAGAAAAGGCTGAAACTGGCCACGAATTAAAAATAAAAAGATACCATTATGTATAGTAACGGATATATATTCAGGTACGCTGCCATTTTAGTGATTATTGCTGCAGCACTGCTGTCAACGGCGGCTATGATGCTGAAACCTTTTCAGGAAAGGAATATGGCAATCGAAAAAATGGGGAGTATACTTGCTTCAGCAAACGTTAAGAACATTGACAAGGAGGTTATGATTGACCGGTTCAATGAGTTTGTTACGGAAGCGTTGGTTATTAACCAGGACGGTAAGGTGATCGAATCGCTTACCGAGGGGGAAAAAGAGAACGGAAAAGCCTTCAACATTAATATGAAAGAGCAGCTTTACCGCAAAGCAAACGGTATTGATTATGAGTTGCCCATTTATAAGATCGATGACAAAGGAAAAACCATTTATATCTTCCCTCTTTATGGAACGGGGCTATGGGGCCCGATTTGGGGCAATATTGCTCTTAGCGAAGATTTGAATACCGTTGTCGGCGTAACCTTTGATCACAAAGGCGAAACCCCCGGACTGGGTGCTGAGATTGCTACAAGTGCTTTTGAGGACCAGTTTACAGATACAGTTAAAAAAATATTTGACGACAACAATCAGTTTACGTCCATTGCAGTTGTGAAAGGCGGTGTTAAAAAACTCCCTGAATCCCAACGTATTCATGGTGTTGATGCTATTTCGGGAGGCACTATTACCAGCAACGGTGTGAACGATATGCTGAAGAATGTGTTAGAAAGCTATGTACCCTATATCGAAAAACAGAAATAACGATGAGTGAAGAGAAAAAAGAACGCGAACCTTTATTTTCGCCGAAGAACTTAAAGCTGATCAAAGATCCTTTAAGCATCAATAACCCGATTACCGTACAGGTGCTGGGTATCTGTTCGGCACTTGCCGTAACGGCAAAACTGAAACCTGCCATTGTAATGACTATTTCGGTTATGGTCGTATTAGCTGTTTCCAATGTAGTTATTTCGTTGCTGCGAAACGGGATACCTCCACGGATCAGGATTATTGTTCAACTGGTTGTTATTGCTACCATGGTAATCCTTGTCGACCAGGTACTGAAAGCTTTTGTTTACGATGTGAGTAAGCAACTCTCGGTATTTGTCGGGCTGATCATTACCAACTGTATCATCATGGGACGTCTGGAAGCTTTTGCAATGGGCAACAAACCGTGGCCTGCTTTCCTCGATGGAATTGGCAATGCACTGGGGTATGGAATCATCCTCATAATAGTTGCTTTTTTCAGGGAATTCCTTGGATCGGGAACCATTTTCGACATACATGTGATTCCCCAGGGATTTTACGATTTCGGATACAAAAACAACGGCCTGATGATTCTGCCGCCAATGGCGCTGATAACAGTAGGAGTTATCATTTGGGTACAACGTTACAGGAACAGGGATTTAATCGAAGACCACTAAAAACATACGATCATGCAGGAGATATTTAATATATTTATAAGATCCATCTTTATTGACAATATGATCTTTGCCTATTTCCTGGGCATGTGTTCATATCTTGCTGTCTCTAAAACCGTCGACACTTCCTTCGGACTGGGTTTGGCAGTAACTTTCGTATTGGGAATTACGGTCCCGGTCGATTATTTGTTGAATGAATACATTCTGAAACCGGGAGCCATGGCATGGCTCGATGAAGGGTTTGCCGATGTTGACCTGAGTTTCCTCAGTTTTATTTTATTCATTGCCATCATAGCTTCCATGGTACAACTGGTTGAAATGGTGGTGGAGAAATTCTCGCCGGCTTTGTATGCTTCGCTGGGTATCTTTTTACCTCTGATTGCCGTTAACTGCGCCATCCTTGGCGGGTCGTTATTTATGCAGGAGCGGGATTATCAGAATGTGGCCGAAGCAACATCATTCGGACTGGGTTCGGGTATCGGATTTTTCCTGGCCATTATCGGTATTGCTGCCATACGCGAGAAAATCAGGTATTCAAATATACCGCCTGCTTTGCGCGGCTTAGGCATCACATTTATTATAACAGGACTTATGGGCATAGCCTTCATGAGTTTCCTTGGAATTAAACTGTAATTGTTAAAATAAAGATAATAACATGATTTTGTTGCAAATAGGAATCGGTACAGTTATCATAGTCAGCATTGTTATTTTTCTGGTGGTAATTATTTTGCTGGTCAGCATACTGTTGTTCGCCAGAAAAAAACTGATGCCACAAGGCAAGGTGAAGATTACCATCAATGATGAAAAAGAGGTGGATACAGATCCGGGCAATACCTTGCTATCGACACTTTCCGCCCAAAAAATATTCATCCCTTCAGCATGTGGAGGTGGGGGCACTTGCGGTATGTGCCGTGTACAAGTGACTGATGGCGGGGGAACTATACTGCCTACGGAAAAAGGTTTCTTTACACGGAAAGAACAGATGAACGACTGGCGGCTGGCCTGTCAGGTTAAGGTCAGGAATGATATGAATATCCAGGTGCCGCCGGAGATATTCGGAATTAAAAAATGGGAGTGTGAAGTGGTATCGAACCATAATGTGGCTACATTTATCAAAGAGTTTGTTGTGCGACTTCCTGAAGGTGAAAGTCTGGACTTCAGGTCAGGTGGTTACATCCAGATTGATGTGCCCAAATGCGTGGTTGACTTTAAGGACATGGATGTGGAAGACGAGTACCGCGACGAATGGGATAAGTTCAAGATGTGGGATCTGAAAATGAAAAATCCGGAGCCTATCAACCGTGCTTATTCCATGGCCAATCACCCTGCCGAAGGTAACATCGTCATGCTCAACATCAGGATTGCCACACCGCCATGGGACAGGAAGAAGAACGGCTGGATGAATGTAAATCCGGGGATATGTTCTTCCTTTATATTCTCACGCAAACCGGGTGATAAAGTTACTATTTCAGGTCCTTACGGCGAATTCTTTATCAAGGAAACCAACAACGAAATGATGTTTATCGGAGGAGGAGCGGGGATGGCGCCGATGCGCTCGCATATTTTTGATCTCTACGAAACAAAGAAAACCAACAGAAAATCAACTTTTTGGTACGGTGGCCGTTCGAAACGTGAGTTGTTTTACCTGGAAGATTTTGATAAAATCCAGAAGGAAAATCCTGAGAATTTCAAGTTTGAAGTGGCTTTGTCTGAGCCCTTACCGAAAGATAACTGGAAGGGCTATACCGGATTTATCCATCAGGTGATCTATGATAATTACCTAAAAGATCATCCTGAACCGGAAGATATTGAGTATTACCTCTGCGGACCGCCTATGATGATTGATGCAGTGCTGAAGATGCTGGATGACCTGGGCGTGCCTGACGAAATGATCATGTTTGACGACTTCGGAAGTTAATTAACATAAAATTCATATATTTAGGGGCATTTTGAGAGATTGAATTGCCCCATTTTTTTAAGGTAGTCATTTGAACGGAAGGTTGTCTTTAATGATGCCATTTATCAAAAATAAAAACACAAAATGAAAAATATTTTTATTCTTTGTAGCATGTTGCTTGCCTTACCCTCAAATCTTTTTTCCCAGGATTACATTTACCTTCGCGATCAGCAGCAGCGGATAGCTGCAAAAAATATCAAAATCAGTGCTACTGAAATTTGGTATGAAAACCATGATACCGATGATGGGCAGGTTTATTCCATCAAGCCTGACCAGGTCAGTCTGATTGCCTATGAAAATGGTGAGGTCAGAATGATGCAAAGCAGAGCTAAGATCATCAAAACGTACGATTTCAAACGAAACCTGATCACCTATCACCTGTCCGATTTGATCATAAGCAATTTTACCATGTCGTACGAACGAATACTGCAAAGTGGCAAACTCGGTATTCAAATCCCGGTTTCTTTTGGATATGGATCGGGGGATAATTTTGGAGATAATGTGCTGATCAGTAAGTTTTATAGCGGCATATACGTTAATTTTTATCCAAATGGTCAGGGAAAAGTTCGTTATCTGCTGGGGCCCGGAGTTAGATTGGGTGTGGGGCATGATAATGACAATAGCGACAGTCAAAACTATACAGACTCGTTTTATGGAAAACTGTTGGTAAATAACGGCGTTGTTTTCAGCCCTATTCCTGATTTGAGTTTGTCACTGGTTTTGTCGTTAGGTATTCGCTATTTTCCTGAAGCAGGCACATACAACGAAGAAGTGCGAACGACGGCTGCCTTTTCTTTTAATTTGTCTTATCGTTTTTAGGGAGGAAGTGAATGAGTACTTCCGTAAAATACAATGAAGGATGAATAAGCTGACCATTTTTCTTCTGCTGGTTCTTTCTTCCTGCACATTTGAAAAGGAAATAAAACCGGTTAAACTCTTCGGTGAAGCTCAGGGCACTTACTACTCTGTTATTTATTACGACAGTTTGCAGCGTGACTTTCAGGCGCAAATCGACTCGCTTCTGAATGCATTCGACCTTTCCGTTTCGCTATGGGTTCCAAATTCCATTCTGTCGCATGTAAACAACAACAAGGAAGTAATACTGGATAAGTATTTCATCGATAATTTTAACCTGAGCATGAGGGTGGCCGAAGAAACTGATGGCGCGTTCGACCCTACCGTCGGGGCGCTGGTGCGGGCATGGGGTTTTGGTTTTGATGCCAGCCGGAAGGTAGATGACCATATTGTTGACTCGATCCTTGAGTTTACCGGTTACAGGAAGGTTCGCATAGAAAGTAAAAAACTTATCAGGGAAGACAGGCGTATAACCATCGACTTTAATGCCATTGCCCAGGGGTATTCGGTAGACCTTGTCGGGGGATTTCTGGAATCAAAAGGAGTTGGCAATTACCTGGTCGACATTGGCGGAGAGGTGAAAGCCAAAGGAACTAAACCCGATGGAAGTTTATGGAGAGTAGGCATAGAAAAACCTGCCAAACACAAAAATGACGAACGGGAGCTGAAAGAAGTGATTGCCCTGAAAAATAAATCGGTGGCTACATCAGGAAGTTACCGCAAATTTTACGAAAAAGACGGTGTGCGGTACTCCCATACCATTGATCCCAAAACAGGATATCCGGTACGGCATTCATTGTTAAGCGTGTCGGTAATTGCCGATAATACGGCCCTGGCCGATGCTTATGCCACATCGTTTATGGTGTTGGGCCTTGATAAATCGAAGAAGTTCCTTGCCGCACATCCCGAACTGGATGCTTTTTTTATTTATACAGACAGCAAAGGGAATTATCAAACTTTTGCCACCGAAGGTTTTAAGAAGTATGTAATGGAGGAATATCAGAATTGACAGTGAGCTTCAGCGCCCGCTGATTCGGGTTTGCAACCCGAATCATACACGAAGTAATACCGTAAAAACGCAGCTCTCCGGAACTGCGCTTTTTTAAATCTTAGCCCAGACAGCAAGAAATGAATTAATATGTACATTTGAAAAATAGAACAAAATTTAAACAACCTTTAGGATAAAATTGAAACCTTATGAAGAGCTTAAAAGGAACACAAACCGAACAAAACCTGCTGAAAGCTTTTGCAGGTGAGTCGCAGGCACGCATGCGCTACGATTATTTTGCCAAACAGGCCAAAAAGGAAGGGCTGGAACAGATATCGGCCATCTTTGCCGAAACGGCTCTGAACGAAAAAGAACATGCCAAGCGGTTCTTTAAATTCCTCGAAGGGGGCATGGTGGAAATAACTGCTGCTTATCCGGCAGGTGTGATCGGTACGACCATGGAAAATCTGAAAGCCGCTGCCGACGGAGAAAATGAAGAATGGACGGAGTTGTACCCAATGTTTGCCGATATAGCTGCCGAAGAAGGGTTTAAAGAAGTAGCCGTTGCGTTCCGTATGATCGCCAAAGTGGAAAAAGCCCACGAAGAAAGATACCGGAAATTATACCAGAACCTGGAGGAAGGAAAAGTTTTCAAACGGGAAGGTACGCTGGTATGGAAGTGCCGTAATTGTGGCTACCTGCACGAAGGAAAAAAGGCGCCCAAAACCTGTCCGGCCTGTCTGCACCCGCAGAGTTATTTCGAAATTCAGGAAACGAATTATTAAGGGCACGTGTGGTAACGTGACAGCAGTTTAGTCAGTCTGTAGTGTTTCAATCTTAATTTTGGCGATGATGTCTTCTTTGTTATGACAGCTTCCATTGCCTTCGCCGCCGCATACACAGCCAATCCGCTCGCCGGTTTTGGGGTGGACGGAGGAACATGACTTTTTGAATTCACCGTCTTTCTTGAAAAACATTTTTACGGCTATACCCGCAAAGGCCAGCCCGAGAAGGACAATAGTGATGAGTAATATTTTGAGAAACATGATGCGTCGGTTTATATCCTGCAAAAATAATATTAATAATTGTGCCGATACATAATTAAGTGAATAATTCTCGGCAACGTGTGCGCATTGCAAAGGACACAATATTCCCGATGCTTACCTTTTGAACTCGTAACAGATAATGGCTGTGGCAATGGATGCGTTCAGCGACTCGGCAGAAGTTGCTCCGGCAGGCAGGCCCGGAATGGTGATCTTATGGTCTATCAGCGGCAGGAGTTTTTTGGAAATGCCGTGTGCTTCACTGCCGATCAGGATAATCCCTTTGTTCGGTTTAGGTATTTCGGTCAGGTTTTTTCCGTCAAGTACGGCACCGAATACACGCAGATAGTCCGGCTTGGTTTTCAGCAGTTCAAACAGATCATCGTAGGTTACCTGTACGCGCGACAGTGAACCCATGCTGGCCTGAACTACCTTGGGGTTGTATTTGTCCACCGACTCGCCGGAGCAGATAATAGTGCGGATGCCAAACCAGTCGGCTGTGCGGATAATAGTACCCATATTGCCTGGGTCGCGCAGGTCGTCCAGCATCAGGATCAGGTCGTTTATTTGCTGCAGGTCGTGTGTTGTTTGTTCAGCCTGAACAAAAACAGCCAATACCTCAGAAGGGTTTTTCAGACTGCTGATTTTCTTCAGCTCTTTCATGCTTACTTCCGTAACAGGCACCTTGCCCACCTCCTGACGATGCCTTTCCATCCATTCTTCGGTAGCCAGCAATTCCTCTGTTTCGATGCCGCTTTTAATAAAGTCAAGTACGTTGGTGGTTCCTTCGGCAACAAACAAGCCATGCAGCTGGCGATATTTTCGCTGCTGCAGCGAGGAGATAAATTTGATACGGGCTTTGCTGATCATAAGGCATTAAAAAAACCCTGACGATATTGTCAGGGTTTCAAATGTACGTAAAATCTTAATTTACTCAGCAACAACGTCAAGGTCGATTTCTACCTCGATCTCTTTGTGCAATTTAACTTTGGCTTTATGTTTGCCTACCTCTTTAATGTGTTCTTCGTTAAGAACGATGTTCTTGCGGTCAATCTCAAGGTTCTTCTGTTCTTTGATAGCACTGGCAATGATGATGTTGTTCACCGAGCCGAAGATCTTTCCGGTCGAGCTGGCTTTGACGGCGATTTTCAATTCCGTGCCTTCCAGTGCCTGAGCTATTGTTTCAGCTTCCTTAACAATTTTTTCTTCTTTAAAAGCCTGTTGCTTTTTCAGTTCGGTTAATACCTTTTTGCTCGATGTGGTGGCAACAATGGCCATGCCCTTCGGGATAAGGTAATTCCGTGCGTATCCGTCTTTTACTTTGATCAGGTCGTTTTTATAACCTAATCCTGTAATGTCTTTTTTAAGTATAATTTCCATCTCCTGGTCCCTCCGTTATTTAAGTAAGTCAGCAACGTAAGGCATCAACGCAAGGTGGCGGGCTCTTTTGACAGCCTGGGCCACTTTTTTCTGGTATTTTGTTGAAGTGCCTGTGATACGTCGCGGTAAAATTTTACCTTGTTCATTGACAAATTTCAATAAAAAGTCAGCATCTTTATAATCGATAAATTTGATGCGGCTCTTTTTAAACCGGCAGTATTTTTTCTTTTTGGTGTCGACTGCAATCGGGGTCAGGTATTTAATATCTGAGTTTCCTTGTGCCATAATTTCTTTGTTTTAAGATTAATGATTTGTTACGCTTCTTCTACCTTTTCGGTCTTTACTGCAGCCAATCTTATGCGTCTTTTTTCGTTGTAGGCAACAGCGTGTTTGTCTAATTTTACGGTAAGGAAGCGTAAAATGCGCTCATCACGTTTGAACTGTAGCTCAAGGTCGGTGATAATGGACCCATCGTTTTTATACTCAAACAACTGGTAAAAACCTGTTGATTTCTTTTGTATGGGGTAGGCAAGTTTGCGCATGCCCCAGTTCTCGCGATGCACGATCTCGGCACCATTTTTTTTGAGGTAACCCTCATACTTCTTTACCGCTTCCTTCATCTGTTCATCAGACAAAACGGGAGTTAAAATGAAAACGGTTTCATACTGGTTCATAATATTAATTTTGTTAAATGATTGATTATTAATACCCAAAAATGGGAGCGCAAAGATAGAAATTATTTCGTTAATGACAAGCCTGCGGCTTAAGTTTTTAGCCCTAAACTTCAATTCCGGAACTCCGAACTTATTTGTTATCCAGAATCGTCTGGCAGATAAATCCCGCCGCATTCCCGTCGCCGAATATCGAAGGATATGCCGACGAATGCGTGTTTGCCACGAAGTGAGTATAGGCTTCCGTTATTTTATCCCGGTCAACATCTGTGACGACACCTGCGCCAACATCCACGATCTCTTTCCATTCTGTTTCGGATCGGAGTATGATACAGGGTTTTTTAAAAAAGTAGGCTTCTTTTTGTACACCTCCCGAATCTGTTATGACCAGCCTGCATTTACTTTCCAGTACGATCATATCCAGGAAAGAAACGGGCGGGATGATCCGCATGTATGGATTCTCGTTCAGTTTTGTTCTGACAGAAGATTCCAGCAGCTCTTCCATCGCTTTAGCTGTTCGCGGATGTAGCGGTAGAACAAAGGGGGTTTTGTGTGCCCGGCTGAGTTCGTTTATTGTAGAAAAGATTGTATTTAGGCGCTGCGCATCATCCGTATTGTTGTTGCGGTGGATGGTACAAAGCGTAAATTCTCCGTTCAAGTCGTGTTTGTCAAGCACCTTGCTCTTTTTAAAAGCGGTTTTTTGGTAGTGCATAGTGTTGTCGTACATCACATCACCGCAATGAAACACGCCGGGATTGTCGGGAGTGAATGGCTTGGTTGTTGTTTCAGAGAAGCCTTCCTTGACCAGGTTGTTCAGTCCTGTAGAAGTAGGCGTAAACAACAGCGCAGACACATGATCACATGTAATGCGGTTAATCTCTTCGGGCATGGTTTTGTTAAACGAACGCAAGCCTGCCTCGATGTGTACCACCGGAATGTTCAGTTTGGAAGCGGCAACGGCGCCTGCCAGTGTTGAGTTGGTGTCGCCGTACAAAATGACATAATCGGGAAATTCATGCAATAAAATCTTTTCGAGATCCATGATCATTCTTCCGGTTTGCACCCCGTGTGAGGCACTTCCGATACCCAGGTTGAAATCAGGCAGCGGAATATCCAGTTCATCAATGAATACCTGCGACATTTTAGTGTCGTAGTGCTGGCCCGTATGCACCAGGATTTCCCTGATCTCGTCGGTGTGGTTGTTACGGATCTCCCTGCTCAGTGCAGCAGCTTTGATAATCTGAGGGCGGGCGCCTATGACGGTAACTATTTTCAGCATATCTCTCTTTTTCGGCGTAAAGTTAAATCAAAGATTCGTCGGCGAAGCTAAAATACTTGTCGGTACCAATGATCAGGTGGTCGAGGACGTTAATTTCGAGCACTTTTCCCGAGTTGACGATCTTTTTTGTCAGTTCAATATCGTTGGTGCTGGGTTTCATATTGTTGGACGGATGATTGTGTGCCAGGATGATCGAAGAGGCGTTGTGGTCGAGGGCGATCTTGAATATTTTTTTCGGGTCGGCCACAGTGCCTGCCATCCCGCCTTCGCTGATGTTCACTTTCCGGATCACCTGATTGGCCCTGTCGAGCAACAAAATCCAGAACTCTTCGTAGTTTTTATCCGCTAATTCGGCATACAGGATGTTATACACGTCTTCACTCGATTTAATTTTTTTCCTTTCCGGAATCTCATCGGCACGTCTTCTTTTGCCCAGTTCGAGGGCTGCCACAATACTGACGGCTTTGGCCATGCCTATCCCTTTGAACTTCATTAGATCTTTAACACTCAGCCTGGACAATTCGGCCAGGTTGTCATCAACGGAATTCAGTATTCTTTGGGCCAGGGCCACAGCCGACTCTTCCGCATTACCAGAGGCAATCAGGATGGCGATCAGTTCCGCACGGGTTAGTTTTCCCTTACCCTGAAGCATTAGCTTTTCCCTCGGCTTGTCGTCATCGGACCAGTTTTTTATAGAAAGCTTTCCGGTTTCGTTCATGAGTTGTGGCTTAAGGCGGGTAAAGTTATAAAAAACAAAAAACCCGGATGTAGCTACACCCGGGTTTTCTGTATATTCTTTTAAGCTTTACGATAAAGAATTTGCATGTTTGGTAATGCTCGACTTTAAATTACCGGCTTTATTCTTATGAATAATATTCTTTTTTGCCAGTCTGTCGATCAGAGCATACAATTTAGGCAGCATCGTATCGGCTTCCTTCTTATCGGTTAAACTTCTAAATTTCCTCACAGAATTACGCATGCTCTTGGCATAGTAGCGGTTGTGCAATCTCCTTACTTCCGATTGCCTGATTCTTTTAAGTGCTGATGGATGGTTGGCCATAATATTATCAGTTGTTTAATTCCTTTAATTTTGGGGCTGCAAAAGTAAAACTATTTTTAATATAAAAAAAATATGCTTGATTAATTTCTGATGAATCATATGCTCATCCCACCAGTTTTGCTTTAAGAACGGGTTCTTCTCCC
>DGOT01000022.1:23121-23625 GCA_002389465.1 Bacteroidales bacterium UBA4459
ATATAATGTTCGCCATAGCCGGTGGCAAACCCTTTTTTGTTGATCTTTTCTACCAGCACACGCTGCTGTTTTCCGATAAAACTTTTCCGGTATTCGAATTTTGACTTGTCAGCCAGCTGGCGGATTACCTCGCTTCTTCCGGTTTTGGTTTTTTCATCTACCTGCTCCGGCATCTTTTCGGCACGGGTACCCTGACGAACGGAATATTTAAATGTATGAATATGGCCGAAGCCGATTTTTTTCACCATTTCAACGGTTTCGTTGAAATGTGCCTCCGTTTCGCCCGGGAAACCCACAATGATGTCCGTAGTCAGGTTAAAGTCGGGATAATCGGACCTGATTTTTCCCATCAGTTGCAGAAACTCTTCACCTGTGTACATGCGGCGCATTTTTTTCAGGATCTCCTCCGCTCCGCTTTGCAGACAGATGTGCATGTGGGGCGTCAGCTTCGGGTTTTGGAATAAGCGGAAGAAGTTGGCAGAATAGCCGTCAGGTTCGATAGAA
>DGOT01000295.1:0-6155 GCA_002389465.1 Bacteroidales bacterium UBA4459
ACAGCCAGCTGATGTAACGGCCTGCGAAGGCACCGATGTAAGCTTCAGCGTAACGGCTACAGGTGCTAACCTCACCTATCAATGGCAGAAAAATGGTTTTGATATTACCGGAGCTACTGCATCAACATTAAACTTGACTAATATTACATTAGTTGATCAGGGAGATTATACATGTTCAGTAACAGGCGATTGTGGTGATGTAACATCAACTGTTGCCACATTAACAGTCAATCTGAATGCTTTGGCCTATGCCGGTCCGGATGCAGAAACCTGTGAAAGTGTTAGTTATGATGTAACGGGTACTACTGCGGCTAATTATACTTCAGTACTGTGGTCGCATAATGGATCAGGAGTTTTAATCGATCCTACAACATTAACACCAACGTATGTTCCGGGAACGGGAGAAACCGGTGTTGTTATGCTTACATTACATGTTTATGGTGATTGTGCTGACGCGACCGATGATATGTTACTCACCATCAATCCGAATTCCATTGCGTATGCTGGTACTGACGGAGAAACCTGTGAAGGAGTCAGTTTCACGGTTACCAATGCTACGGCAGATAATTATACATCTTTACTGTGGACACACAACGGATCGGGAGCGTTAAATGATGCTACAACACTTACACCTACTTATATACCAGGGCTTGGCGAAACTGGAATTGTAACGTTGACACTCACGGCATCAGGTGATTGTGCTGACGCTATAGATATGATGACACTCACAATTGATCCTAATGCCTCAGCATTTGCAGGTGCAGATGCGGCGACATGTGAGGGTACGGCATACACTGTTACTGACGCTACGGCAGATAATTACACATCTGTGATTTGGACACATAACGGATCTGGTACAATGACAGATGCCCAAACATTGACACCTACTTATATACCTGGTGTTAATGAGCTTGGTACGGTTACCTTAACATTGACGGCACAAGGCGATTGTCAGCCAGCAACTGATGACATGGTACTAACCATATCACCTGCTGCAACGGTTGATGCTGGTGCTGACGGTGCTGTTTGCGCATCAGGTTCATACACACTGGAGGGTGTTGCTGCTGATTACAGCTCCATTCTTTGGAGTACGGCGGGTGATGGAACTTTTGACAATGCGTCAGAAGTGAATGCTACCTACTTTCCTGGTGTTACGGATATTGCCAACGGTTCGGTGATACTAACCTTAACAGCACAGGGAATTGCGCCATGTAATATGTCTATTAGCGATGATATGTTATTGACCGTTGCAGGAGATCCGACAGTAGAAGCAGGAGATGATGGTACTACTTGTGAAGACGGATCATATACTTTAAACGGATTTGCTGAAAACTATGCATCTGTTTTATGGACCACTTCAGGCGATGGTTCTTTCGATAATGCCTCCCTGTTTAATGCGACCTATACACCGGGTAGTAGCGATGTGGTCTCTGGAACGGTAAGCTTAACTTTTACCGCAGAGGGATTCGGAACATGCGATGCAGTAAATGATGAAATGAACCTTGCCATTTCTTATGCTCCAGTGGTAGATGCAGGACTAAATGACACCATTTGTCATGACGAATCATATGTGCTTAACGGATTTGTTGAAAATGCAAGTGAAATCTTGTGGACAACTACAGGTGATGGTACTTTTGATGACCCAACATTGTTGAATGCTACCTATACTCCGGGTGACGGGGATATCTTCATGAGTGGTGTTGAATTGACATTAGCGGCAACGGCCATTCTTCCTTGTGGTGGAGTTTATCTGGATAATATGTACCTCACAATTGATGTTTGCGGGTATATTCCGGGCACAATATTTGAGAATGTGATCTTTAGGATTGCTCCGAATCCGGCAGTAGATGTCACCCGTTTCTTTATTGAAAAACTTCCTTTTGATGAAGTTACGATAGAGATCGTGGACATGAAAGGAAGCCTGATCTCAACTAACGTTTACAGGGTAGTTAATGGTAAGGTTGAAGACAGAATAGTATTGATAGGATTAGAGGAAGGTGTGTATAACATTCGTGCTAAAACAAGAGACTATTTGAAAACATTGCGGCTCATTGTTACTAAATAGTTGATTTGTATTAATTTAGAGTGTTTCTAAGAAGTTCCTGAAATGGCTTGACCTTCAAGTAGTTTCGGGGACTCTCTTTATTCCTCCCAATTTACTGGTATTGTAAGTTAATCTAAATCAATAAGATGGAATATTTCCTCTTTCACAAGGTAAATTCCCCTGTATTTCTAATTATTTTAATTTTGTCTTGCGTTGAATTTCGCTGAGAGATTGTTAAAAAAATTAAAAATATAAATCGTGGATAACATTGTAATTATTGCTGTTACAGCTCTGGGCGGACTTGGCCTGATTGCAGCGGTTATTTTATATTTCATTGCAAGCAAGTTTAAAGTTTACGAGGACCCCAGAATTGATGAGGTCGAAGAGGCACTCCCGTCAGCTAATTGTGGGGGGTGTGGTTTTCCGGGATGCCGGGCCTTTGCTGAAGCTACCGTGAAAGAAGCCAAAGAAAATAAAAGTATTGAAGGTCTGAACTGTCCTGTTGGCGGTAACGATGTCATGCAGGAAGTGGGGAAGATTCTCGGCCTTGAGATTGAACAACAGGCGCCATTGATTGCCGTTGTACGCTGCAACGGTTCGAAAACCAATTCGCCTGCCAAGATCAATTACGAAGGAGCAACGTCCTGTGCTTTTGCTCATGCACTATATTCCGGAGAAGGTGGCTGTCAATACGGCTGCCTTGGGTTAGGCGATTGTGTTGATGCCTGTGATTTCGATGCCATCCATATGAATCCCGAGACCGGGTTACCTGTTGTTAATGATAAATGTACCGCCTGTGGCGCTTGTGTCGAAGCTTGTCCGCGCGATATCATCGAATTGAGGAAAAGAGGCCCGAAGGAACGACGAATTTTCGTATCGTGTGTGAACAAAGAAAAAGGTGGGCCAGCTAAAAAGAACTGTGCTGTAGCGTGCATAGGTTGCGGTAAATGCGAGAAGGTATGTAATTTTGATGCCATCACCATTACCAGTTTCCTGGCGTACATCGACTTTGAGAAATGTACCTTATGCAGAAAATGCGTAGAGGTTTGCCCGACAGACGCCATCTGGGAAGTTAACTTCAAACCAAGAAAACCAAAACTTCCAAAAGTTGATGCAACAAGCACAAAAGAAGTAACGACTGGAAAGAAAGTAGTTGAAACTGCTCCAACAGAGAATTCGAAGCAAGAGCAGAATAAAGAAGGTGTACCTAAAGAAGAAAATAAAGAATAATTCCAAAATGACAGGAAGACAAAAAACTTTTACATTAGGGGGAATCCATCCGGAAGAGAATAAATTATCTGCCAATGCACCCATTGAAGTTTTGCCCTTACCCAAACAGGCAATTATTCCGATGGGCCAAAACCTTGGCGCCCCTTCAAAACCGATAGTTAACAGAGGAGACCTGGTAAAAGTCGGGCAGCTAATAGCTGAAGCGGGAGGGTTTATTTCAGCAAATATACATTCGCCTGTTTCCGGAAAAGTGTTGAAAATAGATAATGTACCGGATGCTTCGGGCTACAAACGTCCGGGTATCGTTATCAATGTGGAAGGTGACGAGTGGGAAGAAAGTATTGACAGATCGGTGGAGATTAAAGAAGAAATTGAGCTTGATGGTAAAGAGATCATAGAGCGGGTTAAAGAAAAAGGACTTGTTGGTATGGGAGGCGCTACTTTTCCAACCTTCGTAAAACTGATGCCTCCTCCGGGAAAAGTTGCCGATTATTTGTTGATCAACGGGGTGGAATGTGAGCCGTACCTAACTTCCGACCACAGGCTGATGCTGGAAAAAGGCAAGGAGATATTGATTGGCACAAAGATACTGATGAAGGCGTTAAAGGTTAAAAAAGCCGTCATCGGCATTGAAAATAACAAACCTGATGCTATTAACCATATAAATGAGTTGGCAAAGGGATATGAAGGAATTGAGGTGCAGCCGCTAAAAGTACAGTACCCGCAGGGAGGGGAAAAGCAATTGATAAAAGCAGCACTGAACAGAGAAGTGCCTTCCGGCAAGTTACCTATCGAAGTGGGTTGTGTTGTTCAGAATGTTGGAACAGCCTACGCTGTTTATGAAGCGGTACAGAAAAATAAACCGCTGATTGAGCGTGTGGTAACCGTTACGGGGAAAGCCGTTAGAAAACCTTCGAATTTTATGGTCAGGGTAGGAACGCCTGTACAGGAGTTAATCGATGCAGCGGAAGGATTGCCAGAATCAACAGGTAAAATCGTTAATGGTGGGCCTATGATGGGTAAGGCATTGACATCACTGGAGGTTCCGGTGGTTAAAGGTTCGTCAGGAATATTGCTGATGCAGGAAAGCGAAAGCAGACGGAAACCGGAAAGTCCGTGTATCAGGTGTTCTAAATGTACATACGTATGCCCGATGGGTCTCGAACCTTTCCTTCTTGCGAAAGCGGCAAAGGTTGGAAGGTTTGACATCGCCGAAAAAGAATTGGTAATGGACTGCATTGAGTGTGGATCATGCCAGTATACATGCCCGGCCAGTATTCCGTTACTGGATTATTTACGTTTAGGCAAATCAATGGTTGGCGCTATTATCAGAAACAGAAAAAAGTAATAACTTAAGAATATGAATATGCTTACGGTATCAGGCTCCCCCCATATCCATGGGGACGAATCAACAAAAAAGGTCATGTATGGTGTAGTTTACGCTATGATACCAGCTATGTTGGTTTCCGTTTACTATTTCGGACTGAACGCCTTACGGGTGCTTCTGCTGGCTACGGCTGCGGCACTATTCTTCGAGTGGCTCATACAGAAATACCTGATCAAAGGACCGGTAACCATTACTGATGGCTCGGCGCTGGTAACGGGAATTCTGCTGGCATTTAACGTACCTTCGAATTTGCCCTCATGGATGGTGATTGTCGGTGCTTTGGTGGCTATTGGCATGGCAAAAATGTCGTTTGGAGGTTTAGGAAAAAACATATTTAACCCGGCACTGGTAGCCAGGGTGTTCTTATTAATTTCTTTTCCTGTACAAATGACTTCCTGGCCGAAGCCTCACGCTATTATCAACGGACTGACAGATGCTGTTACAGGACCAACCCCTTTGGGTATTGTCAAAGAAGGTCTTGATGCGGGGAAAACAATGAGTGAGCTTACCCCCGAATTACCGAATTACTTGCAGGAATTGATCGGGCAGATGGGAGGCTCGATGGGTGAAGTATCTGCCATAGCTTTAATACTTGGTGGCCTCTACATGATCTTCAGAAAGATTATTACCTGGCATATTCCGGTTTCCATGCTGCTGACAGTGGTTGTGTTTTCCGGCATCTTGTGGGGCGTTGATCCGGAGCATTATGCTGACCCTGTTTTTCATCTGCTCACGGGAGGCATGCTATTGGGAGCTATCTTCATGGCAACTGATATGGTAACTTCACCGATGACCCGGGGAGGGCAGTTACTGTTTGGATTTGGTGTAGGTTTATTGACCATCCTGATCCGTATATGGGGAGCGTATCCCGAAGGTGTTTCGTTCGCCATATTGTTAATGAACGCTGTTGTTCCTCTGATCAACAGAGGATTTAAACCCAGAAGGTTTGGTGTGAAACCCGGGGTTGAAATTAAAACTTCATAATCGAATTAGAATTAGTAAAGACATGGCAAAGAAAGAATCAAGTTTCGTAAACATGGTACTCACACTGTTTCTGGTGGCAGCCATTGCGGCGTTGGCATTAGGGGGTGTGTACACAGTTACAAAAGAACCGATTGCAATAGCCAAGCAAAAGAAATTGGAAGCCGCCATAAAATCTGTGTTACCCGATTTTGATCGGATCGAAGAAACAAAACATGTAGATCCTGAAGGCAAAGATTCGCTAACGCTTTATTATGCATACCATGGAGATAAAGGGGTAGGCGCTGCTGTAAAAACATATACCAACAAAGGTTTTAGCGGAAATGTGGAGTTAATGGTAGGCTTTCTGGATGACGGTACAATTTTTAATACGGCGGTTTTATCGCATAAGGAAACACCAGGGCTTGGTGATAAAATGGATATTAAGAAATCAGACTTCTCAATACAGTTTAAAGGAAAGAATCCGGATGATTTTAAGCTGAAAGTAAAAAAGGACGGAGGTGATGTGGATGC
>DGOT01000295.1:6261-9927 GCA_002389465.1 Bacteroidales bacterium UBA4459
TCAACAGCAATCAACGGTCTGGGCATGGGACTGGCCACAACATTTGTACTGGTGATGTCGAACCTGGTGGTTTCACTCATTAAAAACGTCATACCCGACAAAGTGCGGATCCCTTCATTTATTGTAATCATTGCCTCGTTTGTAACAATCGTGGAACTGACCATGCAGGCTTATACACCGGCACTTTTTGAGGCTTTGGGATTGTTCATTCCATTAATTGTTGTGAACTGTATCGTTTTAGGAAGGGCAGAAGCATTTGCCTCCAAACAAACAGTATTCTCTTCCGTTATTGATGGCTTGGGAATGGGCCTCGGTTTTGCGTTTGCGCTGACCATTCTGGGAGCTGTGCGAGAGTTGCTCGGTAGCGGTAATATATTTGGACTAGAGTTGATGAAAGGCGACTTGATGCTGGTGTTCATACTGGCACCTGGTGCGTTCATTGTCTTAGGTTATTTAATTGCATTAATGAACAAGTTTGCTAAATCATAAACAGAACAAACCATGGAATATTTTGTTATAGTCATAGGATCGATATTCGTAAGTAATATTGTACTGGCCCAGTTCCTCGGCATTTGCCCGTTTGTTGGCGTCTCGGGTAAGTTATCTACATCTATCGGTATGGGTGGTGCTGTCTTGTTTGTGATGACGCTGGCTACTATTGTAACCTGGGTATTGCAATACTATCTGCTTACTCCGTTCGGATTGGGATTTATGCAAACCATTGTGTTTATCCTGATTATTGCTGCACTGGTTCAAATGGTTGAAATTATTCTTAAAAAGGTGAGTCCTCCGCTCTACCAGGCGCTGGGCGTTTTTCTTCCTCTGATAACAACAAACTGTGCTGTTCTTGGTGTGGCTATCCTTACTATTCAGAAAGAATTCAGTCTGATGGAAGGTGTGGTGTTTGCCATTTCCAATGCCATTGGTTTTACGCTGGCACTGGTTTTATTTGCAGGCATCAGAGAGCATCTTGATCTGATGGAAGTGCCCAAAGGCATGAGGGGTGTTCCAATTGCTTTGCTGGTGGCAGGCATTCTGGCGCTTGCTTTTATGGGATTTACCGGAATAGTATAAACTGCCAGTGGTTATAACCCTTCTCTGTTAATGTAAAAAATCAATATCTTCGTGCATTAAGTAAAACACTTTATGCCTGTTTAATTGTGCCATGTCGGAATCGGAAATCAGAGAAATAGTCTGCGCCACAGGAAAGAAGCTACTTGCCGACAGGCTTGTAGTACGCACCTGGGGCAATGTCAGCCACCGTCTGGATGAGGATCATATGATCATCACACCTTCAGGAAAGTTGTACGATAAGCTGCAACCGGAAGATATGGTAATTGTCAATTTGAACACTTCAAAAGCGACGGGAAAATACAAACCTTCTTCAGAATATAAAATGCATACAGCTATTTATCTGAATAGAAGAAATATCAAGGCTGTCATTCACACACATCAGGAGAATGCCTCTATAGTAGCAGCATGCAGGCGCGATGTTCCTGCCATTTTTGATGACCAGGCACAATTGCTTGGTCCTTCGGTACGGGTGACAAAGTATGCCCCTTCGAACACAAAAAAGCTGGTAAAAAACATACTGAACTCCTTAAAGGGAAGAAATGCAGCATTGATTGCCAATCACGGAGCCGTCTGTATCGGGCGGGATATGGAGGAAGCTTATGCAGCATCGTTATTACTTGAGAAGGCTTGTAAAGCCTTTATTGAAGGGGAATTTCTGGGGCAGGTGAAAACGATCAGTAAATTTCAGGCCCGGCTGATGCATCAGCATTATTTGTCAAAATACTCCAAAGAAGCTGAAAAGTAAAGCCATATTTCTTTCATCTCCTTGCTGCGTATTTTCTATCTTTGCCTGAGTCAAAATCAGATATTATGGATGACCAGTCGATCGTAAAACTTCATTCGGTGTCAGTTTATCAGCGCGATAAACTTGTATTACAGGATGTGGATATTGACATCAAGAATGGTGAGTTTGTGTACCTGATCGGGAAGACAGGTAGCGGTAAATCAAGCCTGCTACAGATATTGTATGCCGATCTAGAACTGAGAGAAGGAGAAGGAACTGTATGTGGTTACGATCTGAATAAGTTGAGAAAAAAGGACATTCCGTATCTGAGAAGAAAAATGGGCATCGTTTTTCAGGATTTTCAGTTGCTTGAAGACCGGAATATAGAAGAAAACTTCAAGTTTGTTTTAAAAGCCACGGGGTGGAAAGACAAAAACGAAATCAATCAACGTATTCTGGAGGTTTTAGAACAGGTAGGAATGCTGGATAAACTTAATGTTATGCCGCATCGCCTTTCTGGAGGCGAGCAGCAGCGTATTTCCATTGCTCGTTCGCTGCTCAATCATCCGGAGCTGATTCTTGCTGACGAACCCACCGGAAACCTAGACCCGGACACTTCCAACGGAATTATGAGGTTATTGCTTAAGATCTGTGATTCGGGGAAGACGGTTATTATGGCCACGCATAACTACAACATCATTCATAAGTTTCCGGGAAAGATTGTTAAATGCGAAGACGGCCTGGTGCTCAGTTCAACGAATAAGCTCAATTAAACGGTCCACATTATGACCGTTGTTGTAGATGGAAGTAAGTTTCTGCTTTCGGTCTTCTATGATACTGTCGTCAAATTCCTGTTCAAATAAATTCTTGATCTTGCGTTTCATGGTAGCATGATCGTTGGCAATGATACACAGTTCGTCCAATTTGCTTCCACTCAGCATTTTTTCGTTCACCAGGCAATGTCGTCCGTTATAAAGTGTATTGAGTAGCTTTAGCTTTAAACCGGTTTTTTGTGCGGTGACAGAAATGTTGATCTGTGCATTTTTAATCAGATCATCCAATGTTTTATCATCCGGATTACTGATCAGTTCCACATCCCGGCCGTGTCCGTTATTGATCAAGTTGATCAATGTTTTTGGAGGGTTTAACCCGGCAATTTTTAATGGAATGTCTAAATCATCGAATACATTACTGATCAAAAACTTAGCAGCATTAGAATTTTCAGCTACCGAAAGGTTCCCGTGGTAAAGCACATAAGTTCCTTTTCCGGTTTGGCAATTAACGGTTTTAAAAGGATGAAAAGCAGGCATGAATACAACATTACTGAAGTGTCGTTTAAAATAGCCTTCATCGTTCTTGGAAATGGCCAGCAGCAAGTCGGCTTTTTTCAGAACGTCTTCGTACCGTCTTAGTTTTACAGCCTCATTATAGAAATAATACTTTTTAAAAATATCCGATTCAACTTTAGCAAGGTTCTGGTAATATTCATGCTCAATATTATGAGGCCTTACAATCATTTTTCTGCCTTTGCTCACGGACTCATCTTCCAGCAAAGCACTCGTGTGCAGCCCTTCCATAAGTATCGGATAACTGTCTTTTTTAAGTGTGGTCGTCAGCTCATTCGAGACCCGGGAACTGACAATGTACGGAATGCTTTTAAAAAGATGTTTTTTTGAGATATCTCTTTTATAATAATATACTTTGTAGAAAATGTCAGAAAGTGCCTTGTCGGGTTTCTTGCCGTATTGAAAACAATGTAAATGGACTTTTACACCTTTTTCGGTTAAAGCTTTGGCTTTGTAGAACACGTCGATAACACCTCCGTAATTTACGGGATAGGGAATATCAAAAGATATTATATGTAGATG
>DGOT01000295.1:10011-26435 GCA_002389465.1 Bacteroidales bacterium UBA4459
TTCACTTTCCGGGCGATTGCTTCCGGATTATGTCCGGATATGAAATCACCAATGTTATATTGTTCAATAATTCGTTTAATTTCAGGTAGTGGTGATGCAAGTATGGGAATTCCGGCATGGATGTAATCAAATAACTTATTCGGCAGGCTAAACCTGTAATTCAGGTTGGTGTCTTTATCCAGTGTTAAGCCCAGGTTAGCATTGACTGTGTATTGCATTAATTCCACATAAGGTTGTTTCGGTTTGAAATAAACCCTGTCAGTTAATGAAAGTTCCCTGACCTTGTTTTTCAGCAGATCAATTACGTCACCGCCTCCAACGATCAACAACACAGCCTCATCTGTGATGAACGGCATAGCCTCGATCATTTCTTCCGTCCCACGGTCGACATTAATACCCGAACCCTGAAGGATTAGAATGAATTTGTCTTCCGGAAGCCCGAGGTCAGCTCTCGTTTTGCTGATAATTACTTTTTGAGATGATGGAATATTCCGTACAACTTTTGGGCGGATACCGTACTTTTCTTCATACAGTCCGGCAATCGAGTCATTTACAGTAATGATATTTTCCAGTTTAGGAAATATATTCCGTTCAATACGCTCCCAAATAAGCTGAACTCTTTTCCGGTTTACCAGCTCAGGAACTTCAGTAAAATATTCATGGCTGTCGTAAACAAGCGGGATGCCTTTCAGTTTCGATATCAGATAATTGGGGAGCAAAGTGTCGAGGTCATTTGCCACCAGTAAATCAACTTTTTTAAAAAGAAGAAGAAAAAACAGGCGGATGTTGAACGCAGCATAAAAACAAGGTCCTTTTGTGAAAAGCATGTTCATGCGCAGGGTAGGGTAAGGTCGGTTATCTAAGGACAGGCTGTTTTTCAGGTTTCGGCCTACTAACAGGATGTCGAAGCCCATAAGGGTGAGCGACTGGCATACTTTGGCAACCCGCTGGTCGGTAACCAGGTCATTGATGACCGATACAATGATTCTTTTAGCCAAAAGATAAGCTGTGTAAAGACAGGACTATTATGACCTTTTTATATTAACTTAAAGATTGTGGGAATATTGTATTGATTTCATATCTTTGAATGATATGTTGATAAGTGAGAATTTTTGCATAAAACCGTTTACAACTTTCGGTGTTGAGGTCAGAGCTCAGCAGTTTATTGTAGTTTCTTCCATAGGCGATTTACAGGATCTTTTTAAGGAAGGTTTTTTAAAAACAGAGCCGCGTATGGTTTTAGGTCGTGGCAGCAATGTTTTATTTACCGATCATTATGAAGGATTGATCCTGTCGTGTCAGATTAGAGGGAAAGAGATAGTCGAGGAAAACGATGATTATGTATTACTTAAAGTCAATAGTGGTGAATATTGGCCCGGTCTGGTGGATGAGATAGTGGAAAAAGGACTTGGCGGGATGGAAAATCTATGCCTGATCCCCGGAAAAGTAGGAGCAGCACCTATACAAAACATTGGCGCATATGGAGCTGAAATTAAAGATGTTATTGAAAGCGTGGAAGCGTTCGATATGACAACAGGCACGGGCAAAATATTTACTAAAAAAGAATGTGATTTCGGCTATAGATCCAGTATTTTTAAAACGAAAGAGAAAGGACGATACTTTATTGTTAATGTAATATTCCGTTTGTCAAAAAAGCCGAAACTAAACTTGGCATATGCACCGCTGAAGGAAATATTTCAAGGAAGGAAAGAGGAGGAGATAACCATCAAAGAGGTGAGCGAAACAATAAAAAAGATTCGCAATAAAAAAATACCTGATCCCGACTCCCTAAAGAATGCCGGAAGTTTTTTCAAAAACCCTGTAGTGAAGAAGAAAACGGCCGACAAACTAAGGCAGCAATATAAGGACATGCCGTATTATCCACAAACCGGAAACAAAGTAAAACTGGCCGCCGGTTGGCTGATCGAGCAATGCGGATGGAAAGGAAAAAGGATCGGAGATGTTGGAGTCTACGATAAGCAGGCGCTCATTCTTGTAAATTACGACAACGCCAGCGGAAAGGATATTTTACAGTTTTCCAAAAAAATAAATGCCAGCGTGATTAAAAAATTTGGTATACACCTTGAAAGAGAGGTTATCGTTATATAACAACTTAAAAACTCATCAAAATTATCGATTATGGAACAACTTGTTTTATCAGATCAGTCAGCTGCTTTTCTTAAAGAAGCAAAGAAGTGGGCTTATTTTTTGGCAATCATGGGATTTATAGGGACAGGACTCATGGTGGTGGTAGGAATATTTATGAGTGTGATTTTCTCGGTTATTGATGTTTTCGCCAATATTCCTGATAAGCCCGATTTTCCGTTTGGCTTAATAGGATTATTGTATGTTGCGCTCGCTGTCGTTTATTTCTTCCCGGCGTATTACCTGTATAAGTTTTCCAGTGAGATGAGCCAGGCTTTGCTGGTAAGGGATGAGTCACACCTGTCCTCTGCTTTCCGGTTCCTGAAAAAACACTTTAAATTCATTGGAATCATGATCATTGTAATGATTGCCTTATATATAATAGTCATTATAGTTTTTGTAATTGTCGGAGTAACAAGTGCTTTATCAACGAACACCGGTTTATTTGTCTGACGAAGTATGATCGTGCACAATCCGCCACCCGCAGGGTGCTTTCCGGAAGATCAGGGTAAATAATCCCCACGGATGATCATCTGCTCTTTCCAGTTCCCATTTTCCAAATACCAAGGCAGAGGTTTCTGACAGCATTTTTATGTCTATATCCGAAAAGGTCAGCTTCCCCATGATAGCTTTATCAGGATACCCTTTCTTGTAACGGTCGAGGGTAGTTTGCCAGCCGTACGACACGTTACCGCCCGAAGCAAAACGCAACGAATCGCTTTTATAATACCCCAGCATATAGGCTTCGATATCGCCCCTGTTCCAGGCACTCTGCTGTTCCATCAGGATGTTGTAAATGCTTTCTCTGGCTTCTTCTTTATCGGAAGAAACGGGTGTTTGACACGAAAAAGAAATAAGGACAAGTAAATAAATAAAGTGCTTCATCACCAGTAATTAAAAACGTAAAGATAAGCAACTGGCACCTCCATCCAGTTTCTGAAATTCTGACAGGTCAACGTCAATAATGCGGTAACCGAATGACGCGATCATGTTTTTTGTTTGCGGATAACCAGAGGGTACGATCACGGTTTCGTTGACCCAGATACAGTTAGCAGCATATGCTTCATTCCCTCCAACCTTCAGCAGGTTGAATTCTTGGAAAACGGGATGGGAAATAAATTCCCCGGCCGTCACCATATTATTATGTTCCAGGTAAGCCACGCCGGTTTTTAAATGCAGCACTTCTCTCAATTCAACGGTTGACGCATCCATACCGTATTTCCGAAGAGTTTCCGTCATTTGCCGGACACCTTCTTTATTTGTCCGCTCCGACAGGCCAATATAATAATGGCTGCCTGCCATCATGATATCGCCGGCTTCTATGGTTCCTGGTTCGCGAATAAATTCAACATGTTTGTAATGTTTTTCAATTATACGCACAACATCTTTCTCTTCCCCTTTTCTGGAAAGAGCCCCGGGGTTTGTAATAACAGCGCATTCAGAAGTTAGCAGAGCAACATCCTCAATAAATGTAGAATCAGGATATGCTTCATTGGCATCAAGAATGTCTACATGAAGCCCGCAAGAAGTTAGTGCTTCTATGTATTTATCATGTTGCCGACATGCCAGGTTATAATCGGGTTTGCCCAGATTTGCCGAAGTGATGCCGTTGACCATGTTTTTACACGGCATTCGTACAATTGCATTCCGAAATCGGGGAGTGTTCATTTTGTTATCCATTTGTTATACAGATCAGGCCGCCTGTCCTCCATAAACAATCGCCGTGCGTGTGCTTGTTTTACCAGAGTCAGGTCAATGTCACAGAATAATATTTCATCTCTTCCGGAATTTGCCCGCGCAAGGACAATACCGTCGGGGCTGCATACAAACGACTCGCCTGAAAATTCCAGTTTATCTTCTCTGCCCACACGGTTACATAAAGCTGTAAAATAGCCGTTTTGAAAGGCAGTAACCTGCATTTCCGCTTCGTAAAGACCATCGGTCCATTCGCCTACGGCCCCTGCCTGGGGTGTAATCACCAGTTCGGCTCCGCCAACTGCCAATGCCCGCATGTATTCAGGATAATGTCTGTCGTAGCAAATAGCCACGCCAATTTTACCGACGGCGGTTTCATAAACCGGAACTCCTGTGTCGCCAGGCGTGTAATAGGTCTTTTCATGAAAGTATTCATAATCGGGAATGTGCGTCATGCGTGTTTTTCCCAGCAGGGTACCATCCGCATCAATGACGGGAGAGGTGTCGTACGTCAGATTGTTCTCTTTCTCAAACAGATTAAGGATAGTGACGATGCCATATTCCTTTGCCATTGCAGTAAACATGTCCGTAATCGGCCCGGGGATAGTTTCGGCCAGATGGATTACTGCTCCATCAGCCCTTTTCTGCGGATAAAACGGTTCAAAAGCCAGTTCGGCAAAGCAAACTACCTGTGCCCCTGCTGCGGCAGCTTTTTTAAAAGATTGTATGCTGCGCTTGAGATTGTTCTGTTTGTCTCTTGTTGCATGCTGTTGTATTAAGGCTATTTTCATCATGATTGTTTTGTATTTACCCATTCCGGCAGTGGTGCTGGTACAGGTTTGCGGCCATAAAAATAATCGTCCAAATGCAAAGCAGCTTTTCTGAAGGCAGAAGAGTTTTTAATACCGGTTCTGACGATATTGTGCAGTAAATTATCCGGGTGTGCATAAGGGCAGACACTGATACATCTGCCGCAATCGGTGCCCAGTGTACACCATAGCGTAAAGCATGCCTCCTGGTTGATCTGCCATCTTTTAACGCCATTGATATCTTCCTGCGGAGCAAACGAGATTGCCTGGCTGGGGCAGGCATCGGCACACTTTTTACAGAGGGTGCAGAAACCGGTGACCGAATAATCATTCAAGGGTTCGTCCATAGCCAACGGGATGTTTGTTGTAACTACGGAAATCCGTACCCGCGGCCCCAGTTTTGGTGTCATCAGCAGGCCCATACGTCCGATCTCTCCGAGGCCTGCATCACGGGCAACCAGCGGGCACACCACTTCATAATTTCCGTCAATGTGGGCACGGGCTTCGTACCCTAAATTCCTGATAAAAGCAGCTACCTGCAAGGCGATCACTCCCGAAGCAAGGTATTGTTGCCCCGATTCCATCACGACTGATGCTGCTGGTGCGGCACTCAACATTTCTTTGCTCATTTCCACCGTAAAGGCAATAGCATATTTATGTTTATTCACGACTGGTTTGTCCCGCCGCTCTTTGCGCCCGCCAACTGAATAGATGTGATAAGACTTTAATTCCGTAATGCCGCAATTAATGGCCCCCAGCTTTTTCGACCAGTTTTTTATGTATTGACTGATATCTTCCAGAACGGTTTCGGTTTTCTGTTTGTTGACAGGTCCGTTCACTCTATCCCTGAGGGCTTCGATGGTTGCAAAACTGGTATCAGCCGAAGCAAAAGCCACAGGGTTGTACTGACTGGTTCCAGGCTGTAGTAATCCGGCTTTTGCCCGGAAATTATCATCTACCTTTTTGTGTTCGGGTTTGCGTTTGTAATACGCTTTAAAGGCATCCGTGCCCGGAATCAGTTCGTTCCGTGAAAACATGGTGTCTCGCTCATCAATTTGCGTGGATGTCACCGGTTTAGTAAATAATCTTTTTTTCCCGGATGGAGCAGCCAAAACAATGGCACTCCCATATGTGAGTACCAGTAAAATTATTCCGGCTGGCATTTGATAAGGAAACTCAAAGAAAGAAACCAGAAGAAAGGGAATAGGTAATAATAAAGCGAGGGTGAAGAAACGGGATGCTGCCCTTTTTTCTTTTTCCTGTAAAGAAACGATACCTGCCCACGCTAATGAAATGAAAATGAGGACAGACGTAGTCAACAAGAAAATAAAAACAGTGTTGTGCATTCCAAGTTGTTAGTGTCCAACAAAAGTCGGAATAAAAGCACACATAGCCAAAATTTTAGAAGTATGCGTCAAGATGGCCTTGATTCACTCAGATCAAAAACGAAAAATGTAGGCGATCTAAAAAATATCAGAAATTGAAAGGGTCAGTTTTAAGATTTTTTATTCTTTCTTTAATATAATTTTCCCTTCACCTTCAAGTATTAATTCGTCCCCTTTTCCGTAATATTTTGCCATTTTAGGCAGTAACTTAAGTATATCTACGCCAAAATCTGAATCACAACAAATCTCGGTACATCCTCCCTGTCCCAAATCGATATTTCCGTTACTTGTTACGTTATAATCTCCAAAGCAATTATTAACATCCAATTCAAGTGTATAGGTTTGTTCGCTGGTAAATGTAAGCATATAACTTTTTTCGGCTTTTTTGTACGAGGACTCCCCCGGCTTTTTCATTTTCACAACTTTCCAGCTGTTTGCTGTCAGGTCAACATAGATATCTTTTTTTGCACATGACATCATCGTCACCCCAATAATAGATAGAAGTAATAACAGCAGTCGGAATTTAATTCGGTTCATATTCTGATTAATTATTTGCAGATATCTTGATGTTTACGGAAGTACAAATCCAACTTTTAGCTCAAACTTGAAAAGGAAAGGGCGAACATTGAAGCTGCTGATTTTCTGATAGGTGTCGTCATCTACCTGAAATTTGTCGGTTGTCCTTGTAATCAGGTTCACACCAATCAGGCTGAACATGCTTTCAATAACCAAAGGTGAATTTTTAATCCTGAATTGAAAAGGAATGATTCCCGGGTCGAAGCTGACAATGTGGTAATGCACGTTCATGTCCTTCAATTCCTGATAATTGCCGTTGTCCATGTTAACCCATCTGGTAGTGTTTGTAACTCCATATGTATACGCCGGATTAAACGAGATGCCCATGCGCCAGAATCCTTTGTTGGCCCAGAAATATTTGAATTCTGACCCGACAAAAAAACTGGTCAGGTTTTTCCTGAATGAAACACCAATCATAGGTTCTATGGATAAAGCTCCCTGATTTTTCAATTCCCAGATGTGTTCGAAGGAAACAAAGACAGGCACGTTGTAGCCTCCCTCGTAATCATCCACGTCATTATAATAGTACCCCGCGTAATCACGACCGTAGCTAACACTATAAACTTCAGCTCTTATAGAGGAGCCAAACTTGATGATATTTTGATGGGTTGTTGTGTTTTCATCACTTTTTATGGCTGTTACCTCCTGTTGCGCCTGTAAAGAGAGAAACAGAAATAGACTAAAAAATATGCTGAGTGTTTTCATAGGATTTAAAATAAAATGTTGGATAGCAATTCAAGCTGGTGAATGTTCTCGTAGTTATACTGGAACAATCCGTCCTTCCCCACAAGAACCAGGATGTTGTTATCCGGAATAACATCATACGCATCAATACCTGCAATGCCGCTTACCTGTTCTAACTGGTAAATATTGCTGATGTCGTAAATCTGCACCCCCGACATTCCATTGCAGACGAACAGGTAGCTGCCATCAACACCCAAACCTTTAGGGTTTTCGAGTTGTTTGCTGTTGAGTAGTTGCGGATTGACGATATTTTTAATATCGAGGATGTCCAGCCGGTTATCGCCTGTTTGCCAACGGCAGGCACTTTGGCTGTTCAGGGTTACAAACGCCAGTGTATCGTTGGCAACTACGGGGTCGCAGCTCGTTATGTGTTCGTAATGCGACAGGTAAAGAATGTTTTCCGGCTCCGAGATATCGTAAATATAGACACCGTTGATTGATCCGATAAACAATTTGTCCCTCAGCGAAAAAACGGTCTCGATACCGAAGTCAACATCCAGCCTGTTTACTTCTACGGGGTTGGAAGCATTGCTGACATCATAAACCAGTAGTTGCTTCTCGTTGATAAGATACAGATGATCATTGGCCATGGTGAATTTAGCCATCGAGCCTCCTTTTCCGGTGTTTCCACCAATATTTCCGCCGCCGATATCGGCACTTTCTTTCTGGCAGTTATTTAATAAGATAACAAGCAGAAAGACTGTTAATATGTAAAATATTTTTTTCATGGCAGCAGGTTTTAATAAGAGGTGTAACATTTGGGATTTTCAATTTCATCGGGGATCCAGCCAACGATAAATCCTTTCGAGGGATCAGGACACTCAAAATAGGTCTGGAAGGGCAGGTTCTCAGGGTAATGCTGGTTGGGTAGTTTGTAAACGCTCTCCACCCGTTTCACTAATGTTGGGTTTTGCATATCGGAAATGTCAATAGCAACCAGGTCTTCCATATTGTCGGCATACAATACCTGCTCCTTAACAGCGATGTCGTGGTTGCCGTAAATCTGGATAAAAGCAAGCTTGTACGGATGCCGTGGATCGCTGTTATCAATCACATGGATACCCAGATTTACATCACCCACAAAAATATACGGGTCTTTGACGTAAACCTTCCCCTGGGTTGTTATGTCCTGCGGGGGTAAAACTTTTATGGTTTTGGCCTCTTCTTTCGGAACATAAACAGGCCGGTATCCATCCACTTTAAAAACGGAAGTGCCATTAAAGAAGAGAAGGAAAACGAGGAATGCAAGGAATAACTTTTTCATGGATAAAAAGGTTTATTAAGAATGTTTTAATAACAAAATTCAGGCCAAAAAATTGCCTTGATTTATTAATAATTTAAACCCAAAGAAGATAATGATGCGGAGATTAGATGTTTCTCAATTGGCCGGTCAGGTCACTTATCTTACTAATGTTTTGTTCTTCACAATAGGATACCAAGCCGTCCATTATTTTTAATGTGACCTGAGGATCAATGAAATTGGCTGTCCCGATCTGAATGGCTGTGGCCCCTGCCAGCATAAACTCGATGGCATCGGTGGCATTCATGATACCTCCCATTCCGATAACCGGAATTTTAATGGCATGGTACACCTGCCACACCATGCGCAGGGCAATTGGTTTGATGGCAGGCCCTGAGAGACCTCCCGTAACTGTGGAAAGGACAGGCCTGCGTGTTTTGACGTCTATGGCCATTGCCAAAAATGTATTGACCAGCGAAACGGCATCGGCGCCCATATCTTCCACTCCCTTGGCAATTTCGGTAATATCAGTCACATTAGGTGAAAGCTTTACGATCAGTGTTTTATCAAATACGTTGCGTACAGCCTCGGTAACGGCCATGGCTGAGGGGCAACTTACGCCGAAAGCCATTCCCCCTTCCTTTACATTGGGGCACGAGATGTTCAGCTCAATGGCATTAATACCTTCAACTTCATTCAGTTTTTCGGTTACTTCAATATATTCTTCCACGGTGGAGCCGTTCACATTGGGAATGATCTCTGTGTCGTAGTGTTTTATGCGGGGCCAGATGTTGCTGATAAAATAATCCACTCCTTTATTCTGCAGGCCTACAGCATTCAACATACCTGAAGAAGTTTCGGCCATACGCGGATAGGGGTTTCCCTCGCGGTGTTTAGCGGTAAGGCCTTTTACATAGATGGCGCCAAGTTTGTTCAGGTCCATAAAGTCGGCATATTCCTCACCAAAGCCGAAAGTTCCCGAGGCCGTTCCCACCGGGTTTTTCAATTGAAGATCACCGATATGTACGTTTAAATCAACCATACCAATTCTTTCGTGTTAAATACCGGTCCTTCAGTACATACGCGTTTGTTGCCGTGGATGGTCTCAGTTACACAACAGAGACAGGCACCAATGCCACAGGCCATCATGTTTTCCAGTGAGGCCTCGCAGTCAATTCCCTTTTCTTTAGCAATTCGTGCCACAGCTTTCATCATCGGGTCGGGGCCGCAAGTGTATATTTTATCGAAAGTAAAGTCGTCTGTAAAGGCAGAATGTTGTGTTACCAACCCGGTTTGTCCCATAGTGCCGTCTTCCGTAGTCACCAGCACTTTACCCAGTTTTTCAAATTCCTCTGTCAGCAAAACATCTTCTTTGGTGCGTGCCCCTATCAGGAAGGTAACATCAACGCCGTGCTTTTTTAGTTTTCGACCTAACAGGAGAAATGGGGCAACACCTGAGCCTCCACCAACTAAAAGGGCCTTTTGCGTGCCGTTGACGGTGAAAGAATTACCCAGAGGATAGATTACACTGACCTTATCACCTAGCTTCAGTTTGCCCAGTTGACGGGTGCCCTTTCCAACTATTTTAATGTAAAAGCTGAGGGTGTTTTTTTTATGATCAACATCCAGAATGGAAAAAGGCCTCCTTAGAAATACCCCGGGCGCGTCGGGTATCTGCAGTTCAGCAAAATTTCCAGGTTCTAACCCGGCAACAGACTCGTCGGTTTTAAGCGTGAGGATGTAAGTGCTGTAATTAAGCCACTTATATCCGCTGAACTTAAAATCCTGGATTTGTTTCATTCCTTGTCTTTTTCGTTCTCAGTTACATCCTCGTTCATTTCTTCGGATTTCTCTTCCTCTGATGTATCTTCATCCTCCTCTTCATCCGTAAAGTCCAGCAGGTTATTTTCCAACAGCAGGTTATACCAGAGGAACACTTTTTTAATGTCCGAAACGTAAACCGATTCTTTGTCGTAATCTGGCACGATCTGTTCGAAGAGTTCTTTCAGTTGGCTGGCACTGGCTTTTTTCGGGTTGTCAACTGGTTTGTCATTCTGTGTCTCCCTTAATTTTGCCAGTATTTTGCGCAGAGAGATATCATCGGTTTCGGTATAGATACTGATTTCTTTCAAGGAACTGACACGTTCATGAGCGAATACCGGAAACTTCTTGCCGTCTGATAGTGATTCGACGATCAGGCCGCTTTTCGATTCTCCGATCATTTTATATAATCCCGGTCTTCCGGAAATGGATAATATTTTACTGAGTTCCATAGTCATGAAAATTTTGGTAAAAATACGATTTAGAAATGAATGCTACAGACATAAAACAAATAAATGTTCGAAGGTTGCTTAAAGACTTGTTTTTATGCAAACGACTGCATATCCTGTAATTTTTTGTAAACACCGTTTTTTGCTACAAGTTCTGCATGCGTGCCGCGTTCCACTATCACACCTTTTTTCAATACAATGATCTCGTCGGCATGCTGGATAGTGGAAAGTCGGTGAGCGATCACTACGGAAGTGCGATCTTTCATAACGTTGGCCAACGCATCCTGTACTAGTTTTTCCGATTCGGTGTCCAGCGAGGAAGTTGCCTCGTCGAGGATAAGAATCGGTGGATTGGCCAGTACAGCCCGGGCAATGCTCAGCCGCTGACGCTGCCCTCCCGAAAGTTTGCCTCCACGGTCGCCGATATTGGTTTGGTAGCCGTTTTCGGTGGCCATAACAAATTCGTGAGCGTTGGCAATTTTAGCTGCTCTAATCACTTCTTCTTCCGTAACATTCGTCAAGCCGAAGGCAATGTTATTGAAAATACTGTCGTTGAATAAAATACTTTCCTGCGAGACGATTCCCATTAACGATCTGAGATCATCAATTTTCACATTTTTTATATTGATACCGTCAATTAGGATGGCTCCTCTTGTAACATCATAAAACCTGGGCAGCAAATCTGCCATCGTAGATTTTCCTCCGCCCGATTCGCCGACAAGGGCGGTTAGTTTACCTTTGCCGATCTTCAGGTCGATATTTGTCAGAACAGGCTCATTTTCATATTTAAAATCAACATCCCGGTATTCTATCTCTTTGCTAAATGACTTAATGGCAATAGCTGCGGGCATTTCTTCAATCACTTCTTCGGCATCAAGTATTTCAAACACTCTGTCGGCCGAGGCAATCCCTTTCTGTATGGCATAAAATCCCTGTGCAAATGTTTTAGCCGGAGGGATTATTTGCGAGAAAACAACAATATATGTAATGAAGTCAGCAGCTTTTATAGTAGGTGTATCGGCAAGTACCATCCGTCCACCAAACCATAAAACGACAATAATTACAACTGACGACATAAACTCGCTTAACGGAGAGGAAAGATCGCGCCGCCGGTAAATCCATAGGAGAATACGGGCATATTCGTTGTTTTGCCGGGCGAATTTTTTAAGAGAATAGTTAATAGCATTAAAGGCTTTGATGATGCGCAGCCCTGAGATGCTTTCTTCGATAGTGGCCACTAAGCCGGCAAAACGCGACTGACCTATTTTGGATTGTTTCCGCAGCGATTTACCAATCCGTCCGATAATAAGACCGGTAATTGGAAGGATGATCAGGACAAATAAACTCAGTTGTGGGCTCATGCTGATCATAAAGGCAAGATAGGCAATAATGGTTACCGGATCGCGAACAATCATTTCCAGATAGTTCATGATGGAATATTCAATTTCCTGTACATCGGAAGTAATCCGTGCAATGATGTCGCCTTTTTTTTGCCTGCTGTAAAACGACAGGGGAAGTATCAGCAACTTGCCGAAAATATCATTACGCATCCCTTTTACGGCCCCAATACGCACATTGGCCATAAAATACATCGCCATAAAGCGCGCGAAATTCCTGAAAAAGAAAGCGCCCAGTATGATAACGCAGATGTATACCAGTGCCTGGATTTTACCTTCAGCAACAATAATATTGCTGATATGATAATTGATGTAGCCAAGCAATGCGTCTGTACTTACTCCGAATTCTGGTTTTTCGGTCACCAGGTCGTTGATACCAAACAATAGATTCAGAAATGGGATGAGTAAAGCGAAAGAGAACAGCGAAAAGAGAACGGTAAGTATGTTGAAAAAAACGTTTAGTCCCGCATAGCTCCAGTATGGTTTTATGTAGGCCAGTACGCGGTAAAACTTTTTCATGGATCTTTTTTTCTGTTGTGTTTACATTAATTGAAGCCCCGTGTAATTTTCCGGCGTTATTGTTCTCAATTCCGCTTTCAGTTGCCCGGAAATATCCAGTGTATCGATGAACCGGTGAATGGACTCGCGGGTTATAGCTTCGTTGGTACGGGTGAGTTGTTTTAAGGCCTCATACGGATTCGGGTAATTCTCCCGGCGCAGGATCGTTTGAATGGCTTCGGCCACAACAGCCCAGTTGTTTTCCAGGTCTTTGGCCAGCTTATTCTCATTCAGTATCAGCTTGTCAAATCCTTTGAGCAATGATTTCAAAGCGATAAGCATGTGGGCCAGCGGTACGCCAATATTCCTCGTGACCGTCGAGTCGGACAGGTCACGCTGTAGGCGTGAAACGGGCAGCTTCTCTGCCATGTGATATAACAAGGCATTGGCAATCCCCAGGTTGCCTTCGGCATTCTCGAAGTCGATTGGGTTTATTTTATGCGGCATGGCCGACGACCCCACTTCGCCTTCCTTGATCTTCTGCTTGAAGTAATCCATCGAAATGTAACTCCAGATATCCCTGCTTAGGTCGGTCAGTATGGTATTGACGCGCGCCATATTATGTAAGTAAGCTGCCAGGTAGTCGTAATGCTCAATCTGCGTAGTAGTTTTTTGCCGGTGTAAGCTCAGTTTGTCATTTAGCAGCTGGTTGGCAAAATCTTCCCAGTCGATTTCAGGATAGGCAATTACGTGCGCATTCATGTTACCTGTTGCCCCGCCAAACTTCCCTGAAAACGGAATGGTTTTCAGCAGGTCAAGCTGGTCTTCCAGCCGTTCGATAAAAACATAGATTTCTTTTCCAAGCCGTGTTGGTGAGGCGGGTTGGCCGTGTGTCCGGGCCAGCATGACCACCTGTTTCCATTCAAATGCCAGCAGGTTGATCTTGCTGATGAGTTTCTCGATCATTGGCAAAAGAACCAGTGAGTGGGCATCTTTCAGCGACATGGGAACAGCCGTGTTGTTGATGTCCTGAGAAGTAAGTCCGAAATGTATATACTCTTTGTAAACTGTCAGTCCCAGTTCCTCGAAACACTCTTTGATAAAATATTCCACGGCTTTCACATCGTGATTTGTGGTTTTTTCGATGTTCTTGATTGCCTCAGCATCTGATGGGGAAAACTCCCGGTAAATATTTTTAAGTTTTTCAAAATACTCCGATTCAAAATCTTCCAGTCCGGGCAGGGGTAGTTCGCACAGGGCGATAAAATATTCGATTTCGACCTTCACGCGGTACTTAAAAAGTGCATATTCCGAGAAAAAATCAGCCAGTTCTTCCGTTTTGTTTCGGTATCTTCCATCGATAGGGGAGGTGGCTGACAAAGGGGTTAGTTCCATGCTGCTATTTTTGTTCAAAATTAGGAAATATTCATAAGTGAAACGGAATAATAAGCACATCTATTATGCGCTATGCTGCTTACAGAGGAAGTTAGGTAATCAGTGTTTGGATTTTATGCATCGGATACACTTTAAAATCACCCGGCACAAACCGGCTGATATTGTACAGGCTTTTACCTGCTCCGCATTCAACAAAGTGTTGTACATCCTGCAAAAGCATGGTTTTAAAAGTTGTATGCCAATCGAGTTTTTGAAACAAGTTGTGTGTAAACTCCCTGCTTATCTCTTCAGGGGATGTAAATTGTCGCTGATCTCTGGAAGAGATTACGGGATATCCTGATTCACGGATTGTTACCTTATCGTTAATAAACTGTCTGAATTCATGTTGTGTCTCTGCCAATAGTCGGGAATGATAAGGTGTTTTGACAGGTAAAAGCGATACATGCAAGGCACCTGTTTCTCTCGCTGTTTCAAGTAAACGGTTTACGTCTTCCATCCGGCCGGTTACAAGATGAGCATACTTGCTGTTGGTGTTGGCAATATCAACTTCCAGTACCTCTTTACCGATGATCTCATCAATTTCTCCAGTAGTTAGCCCGATGACCGACCCCATTCCCGCGTCAGTACCGGAGATTTTTTGTTTTGAGATAAGAAAAGCCTGCTCAATAAGCCGGACTCCCTCGTTAAAACCTATAGCTTTGCCCGCGTATAAAGCAGCATAAAGTCCCATGCTGTATCCGGCAAGGAAATCCGGTTTCAGGCCTTTTGAGATCAATGTGTCTGCCAGGCAACAACTGAAGGTATAGCTGATGATCTGGCTGCGTAATTCATCTTCGGTAAAAGACGGGTCGTTTACCGAAAAATTGATATAGTTTTCTCCCGTTGCTTTGGAACTTCTTAATAGATATTCGGGAAAAACAGCCGAAAGCTTTTCCAGAATGGCTAACTCATTTCCGAGATATTCGGTAATAAAAGCAGGAAATATAAAAGCCGTCTTCATCCTTTGTTACAGCTTATGCGTTTTATGCATCGAAGTTGATGATATCATTACCATATTCGATGATCTTCAGTTGCATGTCGATCAATTCTCCAATGGTTTCCACGGGGTGTTTGATGCTGTATTTACCGATTGTTTTCAGGTCGATCTCCTGGTCGTATTTTTTTGTAAATATTTCAATGAGTGCCAGAAACATCAGCGAATCGCCGCCAAGATCGGTAATAATATTCGAGTTGTCTGTAATTTCTTCAACATCCACTTCACACTCTTCAGCAAAGAAATCGCAAACAATTTCTCTGACTTCCTCTTTAATTTTATCGTTCACAACAGTCATTAGCTTCAAATTAGTTCCTTAATTAAACAGAAATTGTGTTATTTTGGCTGGCAAATATAGCTATTTATTTGTAGTATTATTGTTGGAAACGGAGAATATAAAATGCGAATAAGATTGATATTGGCAGCAGGGGATAACGATCCGATGAGAGGGAATAACCCCTTCAAACCTTTGTCGCTTACATTACTTGCGGGGGCAGCTCCCGGGCATGCTTATGACTTGATTGATATGCTGCATACACCGGATATTGATTATAATGTAGAAGTTGACTTGGTGGGAATTAGTTTCCGCCGCTCTTCCGAAAAGGTAGCTTTTGAAGTAGCAGATAATTTCAGAAAAAGAAATGTTGCCGTGGTGATGGGTGGTCCGCAAGCTTCAGCTAATCCATTTGAAACGGTGAAACATGCTGACGCGGTTGTGATAGGAGAAGGAGAAGAGCTCTGGGTACAACTGCTTGATGATTTTGCACATAACAATTTGAAAGACTTTTACGTGTCGGCCCCGAAAAAATTCTATGCCAAAGAACACTCGGTGTTTCAATTACCGGAATTACCTTCTTTAGACGATATTCCTGTTCCCAGACGCGACTTGTTCAGCAGGAAGTATGATTTTGAGCTGGTGTTCTCATCGAGAGGTTGCGCCATTAATTGTGATTTCTGTTCCGTTGCCCGGCTATTTGGCAGCAGGTACCGTTTCCGTCCTGTGGAAGATGTGGTACATGAAATTGCTGGTTTAAAAGGGTATTATTACCTGATTGATGACACGGTTTTTGGCCGGGCCAATACATATGATCATTACCTGGAACTCTATGAACAAATTACCCGGTTAAAAAGAAAAAGTTACTGGATAGGCCAGGCCAATCTCGATGCAACAGCTAATGAAAAGGGACGTGAAGTGATACGGAAAGCAGTGGAGTCGGGGTTTATATACGCAGCCATC
>DGOT01000250.1:0-2336 GCA_002389465.1 Bacteroidales bacterium UBA4459
CGCCCCAGAAAAGCAAAAAGAATAAGCACGAATCCGGCTGTAACCACAGCCTTAAATGCCGTAGCTCTCCGTTCCTTTTTTGTCAGGTCGGCAGTCATGGTTAAAAATACCGGCATGGTTCCGATGGGGTTCATCAGCGTGAAAAAAGAGGTAAAATAAAGCAAGATGATAGTGAAATGATCCATGATAATTCTGAGCTCTGAGTTTTCAGTTACAGTTTTACAGTTCGTTAATCTTTTGTTCAACGGTTTCCAGCACGGCTTCGCAGCAAGCTCTTGTTTTTTGGGTGATCTCTTCGCCATCGCTTATCAGCTTACCGGTAAATTCTTTGTCCATAATGCCAGCCGCATTAATTTTCACATTCAGGAATGCCCCCTCAACAGCCGTTAAAGCGCATAAAGCACCTACTCCCGCGTCAGATACGGAATTCGGGTTACCGTTTTCAGCCATGGCGCGCATCACTTCGATAGATCTGTAAGCCGTTTCCATTACTTTGAAGGGAATTTCCATAGCATATTTTGATGCCTCCTCAACAGCCTGTTTTCGTGCTTTCTTTTCTTCTTCGGTTTTCTTTGGCAAGCCAAATGCGTCCATTATTTTATTGAACGCGCGTGTATCTTCATCAACAAAATACAGCAACTGATCTTTGTAGTGCTGGCCTTGTTCTGCCCAATCGGAAAACTCCTCCCAGCGATCATCCCACCCACGTTTGTGTGACGACAGATTAGCCACCATTGTTCCGAGCGATGCTCCCAAAGCCCCAACCGTAGCGGCAATGGAACCTCCACCCGGAGCCGGTGATTCGGAAGCTGTTTCGTTGGCAAATGCTTTAACGCTCATCTCCACCAGTTTCTTTTCATCCCCTTCCAGCAAATATTCAATGATCTTTTCTTTCGGATTGAACGGTTTCAATTCATTTAGTCCCATCGATTTGATAGCGATCTTGATCAACTCCTCATTATCAACTCCCACCGAACGTTTTTGTTTACGTAAGAAGTAACGTCCTGTTTCCAGCATTGCCTCCAGCGGAATCAAGCCCACAAGCTCCGAACCTGTAACTCGTATACCCCGCTCATCAGCTTTTTTGCACACTTCATCGAAAGCCATGTGTACGGAGGTAATACTGATGTTGGTTAAATTCATAGAAATCTGCGCAACGCCGTATTCTTCAATAAACCAGCCGATAGCTTTCACTGCCTTGAGTGACCCCGGGATCATCACCGGTTTTCCGTTTTCGTCTTTTACGATCTTACCCGTTATCGGGTTTCCTTCTCTTTTAGTGCGTCCCCGTTCGCGTACGTCAAAAGCAATAGCATTAGCACGGCGGGTGGAAGTTGTATTGAGGTTTACATTGAATGCTACCAGAAAATCTCTGGCTCCAACTGCTGTTACCCCGGTCCCTGCTACATGGTCCGTAAATTCATCCGGACCAAAATCAGGTTTCCATTCATCAGTAACGATCCGTTCGGGTAATGCTTCATACTCCCCTGCCCTGCAGTTAGCCAAATTCCTGCGTACATCAGTAAATGCGGCATTTTCATAGCAGAAAACCGGGATATCTAATTCCTCACCGATACGCTGTGCCAACTTACGGGCATAGACCACGGTTTCTTCCATTGTAATATTAGCCACTGGAACCAACGGACATACATCCGTAGCACCAAAGCGGGGATGTTCCCCCTTGTGGTGACGCATGTCAATCACTTCAGATGCTTTCTTAACAGCCTGGAATGCAGCTTCAACTACCTCGTCAGGTGTGCCTACAAATGTTACAACCGTGCGGTTTGTCGCCGCCCCCGGGTCAACATCCAGCAGCTTAACACCTTCTGCTTTTTCAATCTCATCGGTTATCAGCTTAATCACGCCCATGTTGCGGCCTTCGCTAAAGTTAGGAACACATTCTATAAGTTGTCGCATTATATTTTGATTTTAAAATTGAAGTGCAAAAATAGAAAATGTTTGCTTAGAAACTTACACCTAAAGCCAATGAAATGAATAACTTTTCGCATACTTCAAACACACCTATCTTATAATTTCCCCGTTGAGAATAACCGTTTCTATTTTGTTAGCACCATAAGAATACGGCATGTAAGCAACGGTAGGTATCTCTTTAGTAATAAACAGATTAGCCTTTTTTCCAACAGTAATAGTCCCAAGCTCATTGCTGAGTCCCATGGCGTAGGCTGTGTTCAATGTTGTTGCATTTATGGCTTCTTCGGGCAACATCTTATATAAGATGCACGCCATCGAAAGAATCAACTGCATATTTCCGGAAGGAGAAGATCCAGGATTAAAGTCGCTTGCCATAGCCACAGGAAGCCCGGCATCAATCATTT
>DGOT01000250.1:2428-28034 GCA_002389465.1 Bacteroidales bacterium UBA4459
CGTTTATTTCTTCTTCTCCGGTAAACTCAAGATGATCTACTGACAAAGCCTTATGCTTAACACCTGCCTGGATACCTCCTGAATAATCCAGCTCATTAGCATGGATCTTACCCCTTAGCCCGTATTTCAATCCTGCTTCCAGAATTCTTTCGGTGTCTTCCACAGTAAAAAAACCGGTATCACAAAACACATCGATAAAATCCGCCAGACCCTCTTCGGCAACCTGCGGCAACATCTCATTGACTACCCTATCCACATACTTTTCCTGTTTGCCGCGATACGCCATCGGAACAGCATGCGCTCCCAGAAATGTTGCTTTGATAGTAAGTGGCGACAGCTCTTTCAGCTTTTTGATAACGCGTAGCATTTTCAGCTCCGATTCAGGTGTCAAGCCATATCCGCTTTTAATTTCTACGGCTCCCGTTCCGTAGTGGATAATTTCGTCCAACCTGGGTAAAGCATCTTTAAGGAGTTCTTCTTCTGATAAAGCTGCCATTTTTTTGGCAGAATTTAAAATCCCTCCACCCCTCCTGGCAATTTCTTCATAAGAAAGCCCCTTAATTTTGTCGATGTATTCCACCTCCCGCGATGCCGGATAAACCAGATGTGTATGTGAATCGACAAACGAAGGAAATACCATTTTTCCGCTCGCGTCAATGCGTTGTTTCTCATCAATATTTTTTAAATCTACCGGTATTTCCTTCATTGGTCCAAATCCGGCTATTTTTCCTTGCTGGACGTACAAGTAGGCGTTCTCAATAATTTTTAAATCGGACATTTCTGCCCCAACTCTCCTTCGTACACCAGCTGTCTCCTCAACCTGTACGAGTTGTTTTATATTTTCGATTAACATAATGTTAGTGCTTAATTAGTTAAATTAATCAGATGGACTATTTGCTTCCGGTTAACAAAATGATCTGCCCACATAATGGTGCAAAGATAGTTAACCCGGCTTTTCCGCCATGTACAATTTGAAAGAATCCTTTAAAAACACTTATCCACCAAATTACTTTTATTCATATATTTGCGGGCTTAATGTGGTTATCCTAACTATTTAACAAAAATATCAAGTATGAGATCAAACATTCTACTCACAATGTTCTTAGCTTTAACCCTATCAATAAGCGTTTTAGCTAAAGATGTAAACCGGGCACAAGCTGAAAAAGTTGCCGTTAATTTCTTTTTTGAAAGATCCAATATTTTCGATAACACTGTTGATTATTACGATCTTTCCATAAATGAAGTACGCGAAGTGGACAATGCTTATTATGTGGTGAACTTTGAAAACGGCTGGGTAATGGTAGCCGCTGATGACGCTATGGTTCCGGTTCTGGGCTATAATTACGCGGGGCAGTTCGTACAAAAAGAACTTCAGGATTACAACGTAAGAAGTTACTTACAACATTTTGTTGAGCAAATAAATTTTATCCGTGAAAACAATCTGAAAGCCGATGACGAAGTATTGGCTCAATGGGACCGCTATCTGAACAGCGATCCGGAGAGCTTGCTTGCATTTAGAGGGAACCGCGACCAGGTTGGTCCTTTGTTGACTGGCAGATGGAACCAGGACTATCCATATAATATTTTATGCCCGGAAGATAACTCAGGCCCAGGCGGACATGTTTATGTCGGCTGCGTGGCAACAGCCATGTCGCTTATCATGCATTACTGGAGGTATCCTTTGCAAGGCAGCGGATCACATAGTTACTATCAATATCCATATGGTAATATCACTGCCAACTTTGGGGAAGCATATTACGATTACGATGCTATGCAGGATGTAATTGACGGAAGCAACCCCTGGGAAGTTGCCGAAATTAGTTTCCATGCCGGTGTTGCCGTTGAGATGGATTATGCACCTGATGGTTCGGGGGCATACAGCCAGGATGTTCCGTATGCACTGGAAACTTATTTCAATTACGATAATGCCTGTGCTTACGCGCAGAAAAGCAGCTATTCGTATGCTACCTGGGTTAATATGATCCAGGGGGATTTAGATATTGGACGTGCCGTATATTATTCGGGAAGAGATTCCGATAACGGCGGCCATGCCTTTGTTTGCGACGGTTACAACAGCGATGACTATTTTCATTTTAATTTCGGGTGGGGAGGAAGCAACAACGGTTTCTTTACACTTTCTGATGTAGGCGGGTTCTATATCAACCAGGCAATGGTTTATCATATTTACCCGGATGACCCAAATTATCCGTACATACCTGATGAGCAGGTGGTACTGACAGCTTCTTCAGGATCGTTTACCGATGGCAGCGGCCCTGTTGAGAACTATCCTTCCGGCTGGAACGGAAGCTGGCTGATCGACCCGCAAACCGAAACCGACTCAATTGTTGACATCACATTGACATTCATTCAATTCAATACAGCTTCGTCAGATTATGTCAGAGTTTATGACGGTGAAACCACTGGTGATCCGTTACTGGGAGAATTTTCAGGTGATGAATTACCCGGAAACATTACTTCTTCCGGAAATAAAATGCTGATCACATTAACTACTTCAGGAACCGGAGAAGGATTTAAAGCTGAATACACTACGAGGAAGCCTACGTACTGCCAGGCACAGGAGTTTTTTACTGACCCATCGGGAACCATTTCCGATGGAAGCGGTACTTTTAATTACAACAACCAGACTTCCTGTATATACATCATCCAGCATCCTGAAGCTGTTAACTTCACCCTCGAATTTACAAATTTTGCAACTGAAGAAGGTAAAGATATTGTTACTATCTATAATGGCGATCAGGATATGGTAGCTGAATTATCGGGTGAAGAACTTCCGGAACCGATAGAACTGGCAACCGATATGGTCTTTATTACCTGGATTACAAATAATACCGTTCAGAATGACGGGTGGACATTAGACTATACAATTGATGGTGTAGGTGTTGATGAGAATGTTACTTACGACAACCTGAGCATATACCCAAATCCGACAAATGGGCAATTGCAAGTAGCTTTTGACATTGAGAAATCACAGAGTCTTGAGCTCCAACTGATGAATATAAACGGACAGGTAGTTCAAAAAGATTTGGTAAATTCCTTCAGCGGTCATTACGCAAAAAGTTTTGACCTGAGTAATCTGGCAAAAGGAGTTTACTTTTTAAGTATTATCAGCGACAAAGGTAAAGTGGACAAGAAAGTAATACTGAAATAAACGAATTCATGATTAGATAACGAGAAAGCACTGGCAAAAGTCAGTGCTTTTTTTTATACGACTTTTTTAATCTCATTCACCAGTGCTTTTACAAGCTTATCATCGCGTTTCCCGTCTACACATTCCCTTATTTTCTTCTGGAAATTATAGCATGTCATGTGCCTCCTGTTGAGCAATCTGCTTAATTCGTATGACGATATGTCAGTAAACAAACAACTTAATACGGTTATCTCCAGAGCTTCCGACATGGGTATTTTACACCTGTGAAAGAGCGTATTTGCAGTCACCGATTCTTCCGTCTTACAACGGGTGCAGCGACGTGCATATTTCTTTTTCCCCTTACAGTAATTAGTGTTTCCACACTTCCTGCATACAAAGCCATGATGCCATTTGTTATCAGATAATAACTTCAGACATGCATCTTCAGAACCAAAATGATGTTTAAAATTTTGCAGAACCTTATGTATGTCATTCTTTGATGTAACCATTACTTATTTAATATAGCAGTCAGTTATTTTGCTCTGGTATAATTTTTGACAAATTTAACAAAGTGATATTAAAGCGCTATAAATATTTTTATATTTTTGCACCGGATTTTATTTTTTACAAATTAATTATTTAAATATGAAAAAATTAGGTTTTATTTTATTAGCCTCATTATTAATTACATCATATAGTTGCAATAATTTAAAAGGAAGCCAGGAAGAAGCAAGCACACGTCTTACGAGCGGAGGAGATAATGTCTCAGAGCAAACATCCGATCAGGAAGTTGAGCCTGAGTACCTGACCTATGAAACGTTTCTGGAGAATGTTTGGGATTTTGAATCCAATCCGCAGGAATGGGTTTATAAGGGAGATGTTCCTTGTGTTATCGACTTTTATGCCGATTGGTGTAGGCCATGTAAAATGGTTGCTCCCATTATGAATGATCTGGCAAAGAAATATAACGGTAAAGTAAAAATCTATAAGATAAATACGGACAAAGAAAAGAGGCTGGCTCAGGCATTTCAGATACGCAGTATCCCTGCCGTTCTTTTTTCTCCAATGGAAGGACGCCCGGTAATGCAGGTGGGCGCTATGCAAAAAGATCAATACATTAAGATCATTGAAGAAAACTTGTTGAGTAATACAACAGCAAAATAGAAATTAATTAATAAAATAGTAAATGGAACATTTAACAAAAGAAACTTTCTTTGAGAAAGTATTTAATTACGAAAAAAATAAAGAGTGGAAGTTTGAAGGCAAACTACCCTGTATTATTGACTTCTATGCAGATTGGTGTCAGCCTTGTAAGATCGTTGCACCAATTTTGGAAGAATTAGCCGAAGAGTACAATGGGCAACTAAACATCTATAAAGTGGATACCGAAGACCAGAACGAACTGGCAGCAGCTTTCGGGATCAAAAGTATTCCTTCCATGCTGTTTTGCCCGGTTGACGGTCAGCCGCAGATGGCAGTAGGCGCTCTTCCAAAAGATTCATTGAAGCAGGCAATTGCTGATGTTCTTTTAAAAGAAGAACCTGCACAATAGGTTTGCTCTAACATTTTAAAAAAGGTTGTAATGCATATTACAGCCTTTTTTTATTTTTGTATGCGTGGAAAAACAAATCTCCATATTGCTACCGATGGCTTACATGCCTCCGATTGAATACTTTGTGCTCTTAGACAATGCGGAGCAGGTTATCGTTGAGCAATTTGAAACCTACCAGAAACAAACGTACCGGAACAGATGCCTTATCTATACTGAAAAAGGAAAAATGGCACTTACCATACCTGTCAGCAAACCCTTCGGTAACCACACAAAAACAAAAGATCTCCTGATATTCAACCAGGATAAATGGTTCATAAAACACTGGCGTGCGATAGAAACAGCCTACAAGTCGGCTCCCTTCTTTTTATACTACAGCGATGAAGTCAAATTATTTTTTGGAGGTAGCTTTGACCGACTGATCGATTTTAACCTCGAACTCACCAGGCTTTTCTGTGGCTTAATCGGAATTGACACCACGATTTCACTTTCAGCGGGTTACATGCAACAGACAGACGCAAACATGGATTACAGGGCAACACTTTCACCCAAGAGATCAGGAATTCTTGATGTTTTCCCGGCATACACGCAGGTGTTTGGCACAAAGCACGGGTTCCTTCCCAATCTGAGCATACTCGACCTTATCTTTAATCTGGGACCGGAGAGTCAGGCATACATTTCCGAAGTAGGGAAACTATCCGTTCCGAACCGTTGAATTTAAGACCATGTAAATGATCTGAAGGACAATATTTCACGTGCGTATACTTGAATATATAGTAAAAATTCTTTGCTCATCCTCGCCTACCGATATGTCAATAGTGACATGATCTTCCGGAAGTAAACCTTCGATTAACTCCGGCCATTCGATAAAACAATAGTCATCGCCGAAAAAGTATTCTTCATAACCGATATCAAATACTTCCTCTGTCTTTTTTATACGGTAAAAATCAAAATGAAATACACCCTCTCCGCTGGCTGCAGTATATTCGTTGACTAAAGCAAAAGTGGGACTACTTACAGTTTCTTTGATGCCAAGCAGATGACAAAAAGCTTTGATCAGTGTTGTTTTGCCAGCACCCATTTTTCCCTTAACTGCAAATATCCGCTGACCTTTAAAGTTATTCAGAATTTTTCCGGCAATCCCGTCCAGGTCGTTAACATTATGAGCAACTAATTGATTTTTCATCCTTATTTTGGTGATAATACAATAAAAGGTATCAATACTTCTTCCATAGAAATACCCCCGTGCTGGAATGTATTCTTGTAATAATTTGCATAATAATTATAATTGTTCGGGTAGGCGAAGAAATCCTCATTCCGGGCAAATACAAACCTTGTACTTACGTTAAGTTTCGGCAAGTAATATTGTTCGGGGTCTTTTATTTCAAAAACTTCATTTGCTTTATAATTCAAACTTTTGCCAAATTTATACCTCAGGTTCGTATTTACATTGCGATCGCCGACAATTTTCACGGGGTCGGAAACCCTGATGGAACCATGGTCCGTAGTAATGACTATTTCCACATTATGCGAGGATAAATATTTGATGATGTCGAAGAGCGAAGAATGTTCGAACCACGAGAGCATCAGCGACCGGTAAGCAGGCTCATTATCTGCCAGTTCGCGGATAATTTCCATTTCGGTACGCGCATGTGAGAGCATATCTACAAAATTGTACACGATCACATTCAGGTCGTATCTCATCAAGTTTGATATGTTCTCATAAAGTTTTCTACCCGTATTCAGATTCAGCACTTTATTGTACGACACTTTGACGTTCTTCCCGAACCTTTTCAGTTGTTCCAGTAATAATTCCTCTTCAAACTGATTCTTGCTTCCTTCTTCATATTCTTCCTTCCAGTATTTAGGGAATGCTTTTTTAATTTCGGTAGGCATCAAACCCGAAAACAGCGCATTCCGTGCATATTGTGTTGTTGTAGGCAAAATACTGTAATAAATATTTTCGTTCTTTACCCTGAAATATTGCTCTATAAGCGGCTGAATGGCTTTCCATTGATCAAAACGCAAATTATCGATTAAAAAGAAAAATACTTTCTTTTTTTTATCCAGCAATGGAATCACCTTTTCTTTGAGTAACGTGTGGGATAAGACCGGTTTATCTTCACCACCGTTATTTAACCAATCCTTGTAACTATTCTGATAGAATTTGGCAAAAGTACTGTTAGCTTCCTTTTTCTGCATATTAAGCACTTCAATAATTCCCTCATCATCTGATTTTTCAAGCTTGATCTCATACCCAACCAGTTCCTTGTAAACATCCACCCAATCATGATAATCCATACGATCCATCATGCGCATACTGATGGCGCGAAACTGCTGCTGATACGACATGGTAGCTTTTTCTTCTGCCAGTTTTCTGTTATCAAGATTTCGTTTCAGCGAAAGGAGTATCTGCGTTGGCTTAACAGGCTTGATCAGGTAATCGGCTATATTGGAACCAATGGCATCTTCCATAATTGCTTCCTCTTCACTTTTTGTGATCATCACAATCGGAAGATTCGGATAATTAGTTTTCATCTTTTCCAAGGTCTCAATACCGCTCAATCCGGGCATTTGTTCATCCAGAAAAATAATGTCATATGTATGTTCGTCCAACATGTCAATTGCTTCGTTCCCACTATTCACAGCATCAACGATATATCCCTTTTCTTCGAGAAAAATTATGTGGGGCCTGAGCAGGTCAATTTCGTCATCAGCCCATAAGATTCTAACTTTAGCCATTTCTTACTTACTTTTGTGTATTGAATGAATGCAGGAATTTAAAAATTATTGCATCAGGCGATCCAATACATACAAAATTAACATTTTTTATGAGGCCACGAGCAACCAACAAACGCAAAATCATCAACGATCCCGTTTATGGTTTTATATCGGTAACAAACGAAATACTATTCGATATTATTGAGCATCCGTATTTTCAGCGGCTGAGAAGAATCAAACAACTGGGACTTACACACCTGATCTACCCCGGTGCTTTGCACACCCGGTTTCATCACAGCCTGGGTACTATGTTCCTGATGGATAAGGCTATTGGCGAATTACGGGCGAAAGGACAGGTTATTACCGAAGAAGAGGAATTCGGAGCTTTAACCGCCATTCTCTTACACGATATCGGACACGGTCCCTTCTCGCATGCGCTGGAGCACTCTATTGGAAAAGGCATCAACCACGAGGAAATCTCGAAACTTTTTATGACTTATTTTAATGGTTTACATCACAACAAACTGGGTGTAGCTATGGCCATTTTCAACAACCAATACGATAAAAAATTCTTACATAAACTGGTGTCATCACAGTTGGATATGGACCGGATTGACTATTTAAAAAGGGATAGTTTCTTTACAGGTGTTTCGGAAGGAACCATCAACTACGAGCGACTGATCAATATGCTGGATGTTGTGAACGACGATCTGGTAATCCATGCCAAAGGTATTTACTCGGCAGAGAAATTTATTACGGCCCGAAGGCTTATGTACTGGCAGGTTTATTTGCACAAAACGGTACTTGTAGCCGAATACATGCTGATGCGGGTACTAAAAAGGGCAAAGGAACTTGCACACAGTGGACAGGAGTTATTTTGCACTCCGGCTCTAGAATTTTTTCTGAAAAACGATATCGACAAACAAATATTCCAAAGTAATGAAGAAGCTTTCAGAAATTTTGCCGTGCTGGACGACTTTGATGTACTGACTTCTATTAAGGTCTGGACAAATCACAGCGACAAAGTGCTTTCTGCATTGAGCAAAGGCATCGTCAACCGGAAATTTTTCCGCATTGAAATGGAAAAAGAGATATTCAGCGATGAGTACCTGGGAATGATCAGGGAGAAAACAAAAAAGAAATTTAAGCTAACAGACAAGGAAACTGATTACTTCGTGTTTACTGATAAAACTTCTAATTATGCATACAGACAGGGAGTCGACAAGATAAACATCCTGTATAAAGACGGCACGGTACATGATATCTCGGAGATCTCCGACGATCTGAATATTTCCTTATTATCAAAGCCTGTAACCAAGCACTTTTTATGTTATCCGAAAGATATTCATTAAAGCATACTTCACGCGAAAATCAACCGTTATCTAAGAATAATTAAACATCAAGTCTTTTTGTTTTTAGTACCTTGCGCCAAAAATTCATACTATGATTTTTACTGCTCAACAAATAGCTGAAGCGCTCAACGGCACTGTGGATGGGAATCCTGAAACAGAGGTGTCGAACCTGTCGAAGATTGAAGAAGGGAAAGAAGGAACGCTCACGTTTCTGGCGAACCCAAAATACACCCCTTATATTTATGAGACACAGGCATCCATTGTTATTGTTAACGAGGATTTTGTACCTGAAAAAGAAATAAAAGCGACGCTGATCAGGGTAAAAAACGCCTATACGGCTTTTGCTCAGTTACTCGAATTATACAAAAGCACAAAAGAAAGGAAAGCAGGAATATCTGATAAAGCATACATTGCCGAGAGTGCCATTATTGGAAAGAATGTTTATATCGGTGAATTTGTTTCTGTAGGAGAACACACAGATATAAAAGATAATACAAGAATCTATCCACACACAACCATTGGCAATCATTGCAAGATTGGCAGTAGCACTAAAATATATTCGGGCGTAAACATTTACGATGAGTGTGTTGTGGGTAATGAATGTACTATTCATGCTGGCGTAATAATCGGCGCCGATGGTTTTGGATTTGCCCCGCAAGACGACAACAATTACAACAAAGTGCCTCAGATTGGCAATGTGCTTATTGAAGATCTTGTTGAAATCGGTGCTAATACTGCGATTGACCGGGCGACATTAGGGTCGACCATTATAAGGAGAGGAGCTAAAATTGACAATCTGATACAAATTGCTCACAATGTTGAAATTGGGGAAAATACTGTAATTGCTGCACAAACAGGGATCTCGGGCTCTACCAAGATTGGTAAAAACTGCATGATAGGTGGCCAAGTGGGCATTATAGGGCATCTGGAAATTGCCGATGGCGTTAAGATCGCTGCCCAGTCGGGCATAGGAAAAAGCATCCTCGAAGAAAATGCTATTGTGGAGGGGTCACCAGCATTTAATATTAGAGACTATCAACGCTCGTATGTTCATTTCAGAAGACTGGATAACATAGTAAAAAGGATAAACGAAATCGAAAGGAAAGGATGATTGCTTCACTAAGTTTGCCTGTGAACTACAGAAGTTTATACGGTTCTCTGAACAAAAAGAAAATCACACAGGTTGCCCTATTCCCATGAATAACCATATATATAAAAATTCGTACTTTTGCACAATTTTACTAATTTCTCACTCTGCTATATTTTATGTCAGAAAAACAGAAGACAATAGAAAAACCTGTAACGGTTGAAGGATCCGGTTTACATACTGGCCAAAACGGTAACCTGACATTTAGGCCTGCACCACCAAATCACGGTATCAAGTTTAAAAGGATCGATGCCAAAAGTCAGCCGGTTATTGAAGCTGACATTAATCACGTTGTAAGTACTGACAGGGGCACGACCATTGCAAAAAATGGAATCTCGATATATACTATCGAGCACGTTTTAGCAGCATTAATGGGTTTGGGCATTGACAATGTCCTGCTGGAAATTGACATGGAGGAGGTTCCAATTAAAGACGGATCTTCCAAATATTTTATCGAAGCATTGAAAGAGGCAGGCATTCGTGAGCAGAACGCAGAAAAACAATACATCAGGGTTACCGAAACCATCGAATATCGTGTTCCTGAAGAGAACATTCTGCTAAAAATCGAACCGGCTGATCATTTCTCGATAGAGGTAAAAATTAATTTTGACACGAAAGTTCTCGGTGAACAAACGGCACAGTTAGATCACATCGATGATTTTGAAGCGGAAATTTCCCACTGCCGCACCTTCGTTTTTCTTCATGAGTTGGAATTCTTGCTGAACAACAACCTGATTAAAGGAGGCGACCTGAGCAACGCAATCATATTTGTTAACCGCGAAGTATCGCAAAAAGAATTAAATCGGCTGGCTACACTTTTTAATCAGCCTCAGGTAGAGGTGAAAAAAGAAGGCATCCTCAATAATCTCGACCTACATTACGATAATGAACCAGCCCGCCATAAACTGCTTGATGTAATTGGTGATCTTGCTCTGCTGGGGAAACCTATCAAAGGTAAGATCACAGCTGTTAAACCCGGACATCTATCCAACACGGAATTTGCCAAACTTATTTATAAACGCATAAATACGAAAAGACCCATCATGAAAAAGCCACCATTTGACATCTATGCCAAACCGGTGTACACCATCGAACAAATAAAAAATATCATTCCCCACCGGCCACCTTTCCTCCTGGTTGATAAAGTACTTGAACTAACTGAGGATCATATCATCGCACTAAAAACGGTGACCATGAACGAGCCTTACTTTACAGGTCATTTTCCGGACGAACCGATCATGCCTGCTGTCATTATGGTAGAAGCCATGGCACAGGCAGGTGGTATTTTTGTTTTAAGCAAAGTGGATGACCCCGAACTGTATTCAACATATTTTTTAAAGATTTCGGAAGCGCGGTTCCGCAGAAAGGTAGTACCCGGCGATGTGCTTGTTTTTTCCATAGAGTTAGCTGCTCCTATTAAACGAGGCGTATGCACCATGAATGGTAAAGCATATGTTGGCGATGAGGTAGCTGTGGAAGTGTCGCTCACAGCACAAATTGTAAAAAATAAAGCATAGATCAGATGAATCAACCATTGGCATATGTCCACCCACAAGCGAAAATTGCAAAAAATGTGGTAATTGAACCGTTCGTCAATATTGAAAAAAATGTTGAAGTCGATGAAGGAACCTGGATCGGATCCAATGTCACTATTATGGAGGGTGCCCGTATTGGAAAAAACTGTAAAATTTTCCCAGGTGCTGTAATTGCTGCCATCCCACAGGATCTTAAATTTGACGGGGAAGAAACGATAGTTGCTATCGGCAACAACACTACGATACGTGAGTTTGTAACGGTTAACCGTGGTACAAAAGCCAGCAACTCAACCGACATTGGAAACAACTGCCTGTTAATGGCTTATGTACATGTTGCCCACGACTGTAAAATAGGGAATAACGTAATTCTTGCAAATGCCTGTAATCTGGCAGGCCATATTGTAATCGATGACTGGGCTATATTGGGAGGCCTGACAGCCATTCATCAATTTGTGCATGTGGGAGCTCATGCTATGGTATCGGGTGGAAGTATGGTACGAAAGGATGTACCTACTTTTGTAAAAGCCGGGCGTGACCCATTATCATATATCGGCGTTAACTCGATTGGGCTAAGAAGAAGGGGTTTCTCCAACGAGCGGATCAATGCTATACAGGAAGTATACAGAGTGTTATTTTTACGCGGTCAAAACACATCCCAGGCTGTCAGGTATATCGAAGCCAATTTGCCCCCAACACCTGACAGGGATGAAATATTGAGCTTTATTAACAATTCACAGCGCGGTTTAATGAAGGGTTATACCCGAATGAAAGACCGTATTTAATTAATTTTCCTGAACTATAAAAAGTAAGATCATATGGCTACAACAGCAGATTTCAGAAACGGATTATGTATAGAACATAACGGTGAACTTTGGACCATTGTTGAATTTCAACATGTTAAACCCGGGAAAGGACCTGCGTTCGTAAGAACCAAAATAAAGAATATTAAAACAGGACGTGTGTTATCCAACACCTTCACCTCGGGCGTAAAAATCAATGTTCAGCGGATTGAAAACCGTCAGTATCAATATCTATACAATGATGGCGATATGTATCATTTTATGAACACGGAAAATTACGAGCAGACATTCATCAACAAGGACATGATCTCTGCGCCACGCTTACTGAAGGAAGGAGAAATGGTGCAAATTTCTTATCATACTGAAACCGATTCGGCAATTTCGTGCGATATGCCTACATATGTTACCCTTAAAGTGACATACACCGAACCTGGTGAAAAAGGGAATACGGCTACCAATACTTTTAAAGATGCCGAAGTTGAAACCGGAGCTACAGTAAAAGTTCCTTTGTTCATTAATGAAGGAGACCTGGTCAAGATAGACACCCGATCAGGCGAATATTCAGAACGTGTAAAATCATAAGAATGAATTTTCCGAAACCACTCCATATTTCAGAGATTGCCCGTATTATCGGGGCAGAAATCAAAGGCAATAAAGAAGCCTCGGCTACAGGCCTTAATGAGTTGCATGTAGTAAGGGATGGCGATGTTACTTTTGTTGATCACCCGAAGTATTACGAGAAAGTACTCAACTCGGAAGCATCTGTCGTTATAATTAATAAGGAAACTGATTCACCAAAGAATAAAACTCTATTAATTCACCCTGCTCCGTTTGACGCGTTTAACCAACTGATACTTAAATTCAGGCCTTTTCAACACGCTGAAGAAACCATCAGCAGCTCTGCCAGAATAGGAAAGAACACCTTCATTCAACCAGGAGCTTTTATTGGTAACCATGTGATTATTGGGGACAATTGTATCATTCATTCGAATGCCAGTATATACGACCACACTGTTATTGGAAACAATGTAATTATCCAGGCGAACTCCGTAATTGGAGGCGATGGTTATTATTTTCAGAAAAGAGAACATGGCTACGTAAAATTTGAATCGTGCGGCAGGACCATCATTGAAGATCATGTTGAGATCGGTTCCAATTGCTCTATTGACAGAGGAGTTACTGCCGATACTATTATTGGAAAAGGAACCAAAATGGATAATCAGTGCCAGGTGGGGCATGATACCAGAATTGGAAAAAATTGTCTGATCGGTTCCTTCGCAGCTATTGCCGGAGTAACAATCATTGAGGATGATGTGATTTTATGGGCAAGAGTTTCCGTTAACAAGGATATCACTATTAAAAAAAGTGCTGTATTGCTTGCTACCACTGGTGCTGACAAAACCCTTGAGGGCGGCAAGGTGTATATGGGCGCACCCGCTATTGAAGTACGACAATACTGGAAACAGTACGTTGCTTTAAAGGAATTACCGGAACTAATAAAAAAGCTGAAATAAGCTTTTATTCTGCAATCTTACTTACCTTGTTTTTTTCTTTCCCCGTATGGTAAACATCCAGAGCTACAAGTACGGCGGTAAACCCCCAAAACGGAACAGAAAGCTTATCCGTATCAAGAAAGTTGTTTAAAAGTCCGTGTGTCATATAGGTAATCAGTCCAAGGGTGGTCATCATACTTAAAAACTTCACTTCCCTGTTTCCCCTTTTGTACACTTTTAGGCCCGTGTAAATGATCATAGAGAACATAATTAAAACAATAAGCATCCCGATAAGGCCCATTTCCGAGAGCGGCCCCAGGTATTCACTGTGTGCATTTCCCTTATCCCCAAGGTTTGTACTTATGATTGTTTTTTCTTTTGACCTTTGATAGGGTGCATAAACGAATTGATAGGTGCCGGGGCCCCATCCGACAACCGGCCGGTCGTTGAACATTCTCAAAGCAGCCTGCCACCTGTTGATTCGCTCAAGATTCGATGCATCAGAAGAAATGTTGGTGATCGATTGAACGTGCTCTACAAAGTTTGCCGATGAGTCCTGTTTATTTTTTTCCAAGGAATCAAGTATCTGATGCTGAAAGGTGAAAAATATACCGAGAAAGACCATTCCCGCGATGACTAGCCAATAAAACTTGATACGCAACATAACCATAATGAATACTGCAAAAGCAATAATAATGCTGATCCAGGCAGCTCTGCCGTATGATAGAATAATGGCAGCTATAAAAATAAGCAGAACAAAAAAGTTAAGCATCCTCAGTGGTTTGCTTAACCCCGGATAAAACAGGAAACCGACAATTACCGGGAAGTATATGGCCAAGGCAGCACCATAAGCTGTATGATCATTATAAAACGGCGACATAACCCAGTGTCCTGCTTCTTCTTCAAAACCAAATTTGGAATGCTGAATCAGAGTGTACAAAATAACGATGAGCAGACCGCTTATATACAGCCAAAAGAACTTTTTAATATTCGCTACATTTTTGAACATCAATGCCGCTAAAAAGTAGAAGGGTACGACAAACCAAATCCTGGATATAAAATACTTCAGCGAAACGATCGGTAATTCGCTCGTAAATGTTGTTAACAGCATCCACAAGAGGCTTGTATAAATAATATAAGACACGGGATGGTTGGCTACCCGTTTGTCGTACTTTTTGTGTAGAATGAGATTGGCCGAAAACAATAAGACTACTCCCAACATTAATGGTTCAGTTGGCAGTGATATACCAAGCCCCATATCCAAGTTGCTGATATTAACAGCAAGCGGTGTGAAAAACGTAATAAAAAGGACAACCTTATCAAGTGAAACCAGGTAATAGTATAGTACGATCAGCAACAAAGGCAAAAGGAAAAACCAATAAAAGTCCTTTTCAAGTACCAAATAAAAATTGATAACAAGGAAAAGGGCAGTTACAGCATATACCCATATTATTTTTGCCTTCTCAGCCATAGAATTTTAAAAAAGACCGGATGTTACGACTTCTTTCTGCTCTCCAGAACAAAAACAACCAATGTCGCAAGTACAAATACCGCTAGCGCCACAACAACCACGACCAGCCAGCGAATCGGATACGATTTCTTGTCGGCAGGGAACGGGTTGGTAATTATGTTCGAATAAGTAAGGTCGGAATTATAGAACCTCAAAGCCATTTCATAATCTATCTTAACGTTCACATACGATATAGCCTCATTTTCAATCATCTTTACAACTTCAACCAGTTGACCGCCATGTTTTTGCATGTTTGAAAACAATCTTTCCACTTCTTTTGTGTTGATATGGCCAGCATTATTACCATAAACGGTTTTTAAATATCCCCGCATAATCTCCTGACTTTCCGATTCATATTGTATCAAACCATATTTCGTGCCCAGATCTAACATCAGTGTCTTGAGTGAATCCAGTGTATTCCGCTTTCTTTGTAACTGATTTTCATACATATCAATCACTTCGGCATATTTTGAAACATGCATGTCTCTTACCTTCATATTATAAAAATCAAGAATCGCATTCGCCATTAGCATTGCGGTATCAGGGTCTTTATCAAGCACTTCTATCAGAACCGATTCATAAGAAGTTTTACTTATACTCACCTTTTCCTTATACTCATACATTAAAGCCGTTTTAAAATACTTGTAATCTTTGTCGATCTCATAATGTCTGGCTAAATCAAACTTTTCGATGATGCTGTCTTTGATATCCTGCGAACCCAAGATTTGCAACATTTGTTCTGTTTCGCTCTCTTCCGAATACGGTTCCACATTTGCCGGATAAGCAACAGCATAGGATTTGTACAATGGAGTGATAAATGCCGGACCTGAAAAAACAGCAGCCAGCAAAGCGGCAATCACTACAATGATCAAGAGATGTGTTTTCCACTTGATGAGCACATCAATCAGATTGGCACTTTTAAAATAATTTTCCATTTGTGTTATAAAGTTATCACTTTGATTTATTTCTAAAATATTATCATTCAGATGTTCTTTGTCTCTTTCAACATGTACAGATTCAGCAATCTGCTCGTCCTCCGTTTTTTGTTTATCCTGTTTTTTAAGAGCCTTCCTTTTCGATAAAAATAGCTTCCCCCACTCTACTTCAGTTTTTTTTTTAAGTCAACGTGAATGCTGTCTCCAAAAACTTTAATAAAACCGAATACGATAAGTGCTAAAAACAATACCGAGAACAGCGTAATCACAACAATCAGCCACCTGATAGGATACGATTTCCTTTCAGCTTTATAAGCGCTGCTCACCACAAACTTGTGTGGAAGGTTTTCCGTAGCATCTACTTTAGCTTCTTCGTATTTTGCTTTTATTTCACTTAATTGCTTTTTATCGTGTTCCAGGGCATCCCGTAATGATACATATGCACCACCGTATTTTGCCAAAACCTCAAGTTTCTGCTCCAGCCTTTTAACTCCTTCACGGTTACCTTTTGCCATTTCAATAGCCAACTGACGATTAAACATCTCCGATTGACTCTCATAATCGTGAACCCCAAACTCACGTAAGACAGTGAGGGAATCTTCCTTTTGTTGTACTTCTTCCTTCAATGATAAATATTCGGCTTCCACAATAGCAAAAGCCCTGCGGGCTATCTCTTTCTGCATTTCATTAATAGTAGAATCAATCAATTCGCCAACATTATTAGCCATATCAGCTGCCAACTGGGGATTCTCATCGTAAACCGTTATTTTTACAGCCATATACTCGGTACGGCGAAACCGGAAATTTTCTTCGTATCGCTTGTACAGAGTTGTCATCTTATATTCCGAGTTTTTCTTAATCCGGTAATGCTCGAGCAAACTGTACTTATCAATTATTCTGTCACGAATTTTGTTTGAGTTGAGTACCTGAAGCATCTGCTCTGTCTGTTCATCCTCACCAAATTCAAGAATATCTTTGCTGTTACCCGGATTATCACTCAGTAAAACTTTAGAAATGGAATTACTTGCTGTAGGATATAATATTACAGTTGATTTGTAAAGAGGTTTGATGAAATAAGGAGCAGAAAAAATAATAGCCGCCAGAGTAGCTATTACTCCGATGATTGCCAGATGCTTTTTATACTTATTGATCACTTGCATGATCAATCCTGAAAAAAAGGGTTTATTCACATGATCGCTTAACTCCATGTCGTTCTTTTAGAGCGTCAAAAATAGAAAATTTTGCCGAACCAACAAGACAATTAATCATTTAGATTGCAGAGACTAGCTTCTCAAAATGGCGACAAACTCCTTAATGTTCAATAATCTCAATGCAAAAGAAATTAATAAACCTATGAAAAGCATCAGCAACATGGATATGATCCAGTTCTGTATTCCAGTCAATGGCAGCAGGTATCCAACCATGATCGTTAAGATAGCCGTCATGGCCAGCCTTATGATCAGCTTATAGTTAATACGAAAATGGAACAGTCGGCATGCCAGTATTAATTGCAGTATGGCCGTAATTCCCTGGGCCGTCAGGTTAGCATATGCCGAGCCCAAAGCAAAATACTTTGGAATCAACAACACATTTAATATAATGTTAGCAACCAGACTTATCAAAGCAAATAAACTAAGATAATAAAGGTTGTTGTTGGCTGTAAGCAAAGTACCGAAAATGTACACTGAAGAAACAAATACCAGGCTAAACATCAGAAGTTTGAGTATGCTTGCTGAAAGTGCAATTCGCTCCATGTAAACTTCGAAGGGTTCACCTTCTCCCTGTGTATATAAAAGCTGCATAATGTGCTCGCTGTAAAACAAAGTAGTAATGGCAATGATCAATGTTCCGGAAATAATGATGGAGAAAGAAAGCTTGACGAGTTCAGCCATCGATTCTTTTTCCTTGATCATTTTTGAGAACAACGGTAACAGCAAAACGGGGAAGAGCAAAGCAAAATTCTGGCCTGCATCAAGCAGCCTGAACGCCTGTGCATAGATGCCCGACTGCTCGGCGCCCAAGGAGCCTTTCAGCAATTTTTCAATTAAAACCGGGTCGATCCGACTGTAGAAACTCATCAGTAAAACCAATAAAGCAAAGGGCAGGCTTTTTTTCAGAATCATTAAGAAGAATACAGGATTCCACCGCAGCCTGAGTCGGCCTGAATGGTATAAAACAGTAATCAAAGCAATGACAGATGTAAGCAGGTAAGCAACCGTCTGGGCATACACAAACCACTCAATAGTAAAATGACTTCTGAACTGACTTACCCATATCAGGATGCCGCAAACCAGAATCATCAGTAACCTGTCTAGTACCGAAAGAAAACTTTCTGTTTTAAACAACAGCAATCCCGAGATATTGGAACGGAGGTATAAAATCAAGGACAATAAAAACTGGTTAAATCCCACCCACGCCAGCAAATACAATTGTCGCTCGTTGTAACCCCAAACCCATCCACTAATAAAAATTACCACACCATACACCACTCCCAATAAAATCTTTAGCGTACTGATGCCGGCCAGATGCTTGGTTAAAAGCTGATTATTCTGGGCAATATTCCTGTTATTAAAATTTGTTATACCAAGGTCAAGAATGATGTAAAAAAGATAGGAGAAGTTCAAAATAGTAAAATAAAACCCGTATTCTTCAGGTCCTGTAATATTCTGCACTTCCCGGTCAACACCAAATATCCAGAACGGCTTGACTAAAAGATTCAGAAAAACAAGAAAAGCCAGGTTTTTTAAAAACTTCTTTTGCATCGACGCAAAGGTAGGTAGTTTTACATAACTTCAAAATTATATAAACATCTTTAAAGCCCATGGTAACGGTAATTTTCTGATATTTGCATGAAAGGTCAAACTTTATTTACCGGGATTGAAGATAGCTGTAAATACACGTCTTTTATTGAGCAATAAGCTCGAGGGGATTGGGTGGTTCACCTACGAAACACTCCGTAGGATAGTCATGGATCATCCCGAACACACATTTTACTTTATATTCGACCGGAAATACGACAAAAAGTTCATCTTCGCCGATAATGTGATCCCTATAGTAACAGGACCACAGGCGCGACATCCTGTACTGCAATACATCTGGTTTGAGTATTCCGTACCACGTGTGCTGAACAAAATAAAACCCGACCTTTTTTTATCACCTGATGCTTATAACTCGCTCCGGTTGCAATACAGAAGCCTTCTTGTTATTCATGACCTGAATTTTGAGCATTATCCCGAAAAAATGCCCTGGCTGATACAAAAATACTATCGCCATTTTACTCCTTTATTTGCCCGTAAGGCCACACGCATTGCCACGGTTTCCCGATTTTCAAAAAAAGACATTGTGGAACACTACGACATCGAACCGGAAAAAATTGATGTGGTGTACAATGGCGTAAATGAAAAATACGCTCCGGTATCGGATCAGGAAAAGCAGACAATCCAAAAGAAATATACAGATGGACACCCCTATTTTATTTATGTCGGAGCCCTGATCGACCGAAAGAATCTTGGCAACCTGTTTAAAGCATTCGATCATTTTAAAAATTCCGATAAAAACAATACCAGATTGTTGATCGTTGGCTCAAAGATGTGGAACAATAAAGAGCTGAAAACAACTTATGAGCACATGCGCTACACTGACGACGTGCTATTTACCGGCCGGCTTACTGTTAACGAATTATACAAAGTCACCGGTTCAGCACTTGCCATGATGTATGTATCTTATTTCGAGGGCTTTGGTATACCCATTCTAGAGGCCTTTGCTGCCGGCATACCGGTTATTACGTCCAATGTTACGTCCATGCCCGAAGTAGCCGGTGATGCCGCTTTGCTGGTTGACCCGTTTGATGTGAACGATATTGCTCATGCCATGTCAACCGTTGCTGATAACGAGCAACTCAGAAAAGAGATGGTTGAGAAAGGATATGAGCAAAGAAAATGGTTCTCGTGGGATACGTCGGCGCAAAATCTCTGGGCGTCAATTGAAAAGACACTTACCTCCTAGTTTTTATAGAACGGTGGCCTTGTCACTACGGCCTTAGCCAGCTTATTCCTGACTTTGATATAGATTTCCGATCCTTCTTTCCAATACGGTTTAGCCAAATAAGCCATACCAATACCCTTTTTCAGCATGGGCGACATGGTGCCGGAAGTAACTTCGCCGATCACTTTTCCGTCTGCATCAACTACTTCGTAATGCTGTCGCGGAATAGCACGGTCTTCCATTACAAAACCCTTCAGCCGGCGGGGTACGCCGTTTTCTTTTTGCGAGGCAAATAACTCCCTGTCGATAAAATCATTCTCCTCCGTAAACTTGGTGATCCAACCCAATCCGGCAGCTATGGGTGAAGTTTTGTCGTCGATATCGTTACCATACAGGCAGAATCCCGATTCCAGCCTTAACGTATCACGGGCACCCAACCCGATGGGTTTGATACCGAATTCTTTGCCCGCATCTAACACAGCTTTATAAATAGTTTCAGCGTGTTCGTTAGGTATATATATTTCGCAGCCACCCGAACCTGTGTAACCAGTCGTAGAAAATATCACATCTTTTATTCCGGCAAATTCTAACACCTTAAATGTGTAGTATTCCATATCTTCTACAGATGTTACTGTAAGTTTTTGCATAGCTTTCAAAGCCAGCGGTCCCTGAACTGCCAGTTGCGATATATCATCCGAAGCATTTGTTAGGTTCGCTCCCATTGTATTTTGTTCGTTTACATGGGCCCAGTCTTTCTCAATGTTGGAAGCGTTCACCACCAGTAAATACTTCTCGGCATGAAAACGGTAAACCAGCAAGTCATCCACAATGCCACCTTTGCCATTTGGAAAACAACTGTACTGTACTTTTCCATCAACCAAAACGCTTACATCGTTGGTTGTTACTTTCTGTACAAACTTAAAAGCATCGGGACCTTCCACCCAAAACTCACCCATATGCGAAACATCAAACACACCCAGTTTAGTGCGTACTGTTTCATGTTCCATATTAATTCCTTCAAACTGCACGGGCATTTCGAACCCTGCAAATTCAACCATTTTTGCTCCCATGGCATGGTGCATGGTATTCAGAGCTGTCTTTTTCATCTTCAAAGTTTTAAAACTGACTACAAAATTATCAATTCTATACACTTATTGAGTAAACCGTTAAATAATTTTAATATGTCCTGCGTTAATTGTAATCAGTCTATCTTTGCACAATTGACATCTGGTAACTGAACGAAGATGAATCTTAAACAGATAAATTTAGCAAGGCTTTTACTTCTTTTCATTATTCCTTTGTTTCTTTCGCGCCCTGTGCAAGCAACACAACTGCTTATTCCCATGGACAATGCGCAAAGCAACCACCTTAAAGCGTACGGAATAGCCTATTGGGTACTGGAGCAGGGGATCGACATAAAATGGCTCCTTAATTACAGGGGCGGAAGTTACCTCATTGAATACAGGAAAGTGTTTGAAGATGAATGCATCATCCGCAAAGTTACCTATCAGGTAATAACCGAAGTGCAGGCAGCTACCATACAGCAACAAATATCCGAGCCGGATGTGAATATGGACGTGATGGAGTTGCACAAGGTGCCGCGTATTGCCGTTTACTCGCCGAAAAACAAACAACCCTGGGATGATGCTGTTACACTGGCTCTTACGTATGCCGAAATTCCATATGACGTAATTTACGATGAAGAAGTTCTTGCAGGACTGCTGCCCACTTACGACTGGTTACACCTGCACCATGAAGACTTTACGGGCCAGTATGGAAAGTTCTGGGCTAACTACCGGAATTTTGCCTGGTACAAAGAAAATGTACGGGCTAATGAAGAGATGGCGTACAAACTGGGATTTCAAAAAGTATCCGAATTAAAACTGGCTGTCGCCAAAAAAATAAGGAATTTTGTACTGGGAGGCGGTTACCTATTTGCCATGTGCTCGGCAACCGACAGTTATGATGTAGCTATGGCTGCCGACCAGGTAGACATTTGCGATGTGATGTTTGACGGAGATCCCATGGACCCCAACGCTCAAAACAAACTTAATTACGATAACTGCCTCGCTTTCCGAAACTTTTCTCTCGTCACCAATCCGGCTGTGTATGAAATATCGGATATTGATGTTACCATGACACGCCCGAGAACCATTAAAGAAAAAAACGATTATTTTTCCTTGTTTGAGTTTTCGGCCAAATGGGATCATATTCCTACCATGTTGTGCCAGAACCACCAACGTATCATCAAAGGATTTATGGGACAGACAACGGCGTTTAATGAAGACCTGATAAAACCGAATGTCATCATCATGGGGGAAAACAAACCTGCCAACGAAGCGAAGTATATCCATGGCGAATTCGGTAAAGGGTTCTGGACTTTTTACGGAGGCCACGACCCTGAGGATTACCAGCACCGTATCGGTGACCCGCCTACGGATTTGAACTTATATCCTAACTCAGCAGGATACCGTTTAATACTGAACAATGTCTTATTTCCGGCAGCAAAAAAGAAAAAGAGAAAGACCTGATTAGATTAAGCATGAGAAAACTGATAACTTTAATATCTCTATTATACGTTACTTCCGCTGTTTACGCCCAGATGTCGGTAGATTCCGGGTATATTGTCCATATAGGAGACACCGTGCCGCCAGGAATTGTTCTGCACCTGATATCTGGAGAAACTGTCCTGCTGGATAAACTTGTCAAAGAAAAAGTTGTGGTTTTACAGTTCACCGCCAGTTGGTGTTCTATCTGCCGGAAAGAGATGCCTCATCTTGAAAATGAAGTCTGGTTACCTAATAAAAATATGGATTTTCTTCTTATTGGAGTAGACTTTGACGAGCCTTTGGAAAAAGTAATTGCTTTTAAAGAGCAAATGAAAGTTACTTATCCTATGGCACTTGACCCTGACGCATCGATTTTCAAGCAATTTGCTCACAAAAAAAGTGGTGTAACCCGTAATGTAGTTATTGATAAAGAGGGGAGAATTGTATTCTTAACGCGGCTTTACGACAGGAATGAATTTGAGGCCATGAAGGAGAAGATCGCTGAATTGCTTACCAACGAGAATTAATTTACACCTTTCTGCCCTTTCGGTGGCCTCACCAACAACCCGAAACCAATATGCATTGAAACTTGTTGGAGAAGACTCTAACAAATGAGGGAGATTGAATTGCTGACTCGGAAAAAACTAATCGAACGGAAAATAAAAACTATTTCCCTCAATATCGACGACATACCTGTTGGTACACGTATCAGCTCCCGGAAACAAAATAAATGTGCTGTAAACCTGTGATTCAAGACTCAACGATGCCGGCCCAAGTTTTGCCCAATTACACGAGAACTGGTCCAGTATGTACTCTTCCGTTTCCACACGTGCAACATAACTATAGCCAGTACTCGATACACCATTTATCGATCCTGATATCATAAACCGGTCTTCCGGACTGTGATAAATTGTAGCGGAGTCTTTTTTTCGTACAAACATCTGATCCATGCTAAAGTAAGTCCCGCCACCCAAGGTATCGGCATATAATCTCTGCACCGACCGGGCTTTCACAGCATATGTATCATTGGAACCGTCTGTTTTGCCCTGATTCAGAATCGTCATCCCATCCACATTAAGTGTGTCTCCATCATATCTGAATTCATCGAACGAGAAACTAATGACAGCCAGCGAGTCATAAAATCCGGGGTTTGCAACAGCCGTAATTATTCCTGCTCTGTTGTGGCCGCATTCGTCTTCACATCCCCAGAAAGGATAGCTGATAATAATGGTTTCCTCAGGAGCTGCATGATAGGTAATCGTAGCCCCGTCAATGGAACTGCTGTAATCGACGATCAGCAACGAATCGGTGATACTTTTAAAATAAGTGTTCAGTAATAAATCCATCATTTGCTGCGATTGCACATATTCCTGCGAAGCCAGCACGCCTACATTATAATCGATCTGCTGATTTTCCTTGCCGCATGATGAGATCAGGAACAGAACCGCTACCAAAGTATATAAATAGAAACTATTTCGTTGTGCGTTCATATATTTCGAATGAATAGGTAAAATTATTTTGCGGATCATCATCCACCACTTGTTTCTCAGTTAGTTTCCATTCATCTAACGAAATCTCTGGAAAAAAAGTGTCGGCCTCAAAATCTTTATGCACCCTGGTTATATATAGTTTATCGGCATAAGGCATGAACTGTCTGTAGATGGAACCTCCACCGATGACAAAGTTCTCATCCGCAGGTTCCATTTTCCGAATCGTATCCTCAATAGAGTAAGCCATCAGGCAATTGTCAATCTGTTCACCGGGTATATCTGTAATGACCATATTCGTTCGGTTGGGCAGCGGCCTTCTGGGCAACGAAAAATAAGTCTTTTTCCCCATCACAATAAAGTGGCCGTCGGTTAATTGTTTAAACCTTTTCAGATCTTTTGAAATATGCCATAGCAGGTCGTTGTCCTTACCGATAGCATTGTTAGCGGCTATGGCTACGATGATAGATATATTCATTTTCAGCTTCATCTTAATAATCTTTGTTTCATCCGGCAACACTATACCGAAATCTCCCCCTTAATATGCGGATGGGGATCATATCCTTCCAGTGTAAAATCCTCGAATTGAAAATTAAAAATACTTTTTACTTTCGGATTCAATATCATTTTTGGCAGCTTACGTGGTGCGCGTGTCAGTTGTAGTTTTACCTGTTCCAGATGGTTCAGATAAATATGGGCGTCGCCAAAGGTGTGGACAAATTCACCGGGTTCAAGTCCGGTTACCTGGGCTACCATCATCAGTAAAAGCGAATAGGAAGCAATATTAAAGGGTACGCCCAAAAAGATGTCGGCACTACGCTGGTACATCTGTAGTGACAATCTTCCGTTGGCCACATAAAACTGGAACCACGCGTGGCAGGGAGGCAGCGCCGCATTACCCAAAGCCACATTTTCGGCAAATGTTTTTCCCGATTGCGGCAGCACACTCGGATTCCAGGCAGTGACGATCATCCGTCGGCTATCCGGATTATTCTTTATCTGGTCGATCACTCCACTGATCTGATCTATATTGTCCCCGTTCCAGTTTCGCCACTGCGCTCCGTACACCGGCCCCAAGTCACCATTTTCATTGGCCCATTCATTCCATATCCGCACCCCGTGTTCCTGCAAATATTTTACATTGGTATCTCCTTTTAAAAACCACAGCAGCTCATAAATAATAGATTTCAAATGAAGTTTTTTGGTAGTCAATACCGGGAAGCCTTCCTGCAGGTCAAAACGCAACTGAGGGCCGAATACACTGACAGTTCCTGTTCCCGTTCGGTCAGTTTTTCGCACGCCATTTTCCAGCACATGTTCCAAAAGGTCGAGATATTGTTTCATATTTTGGTTTTCTGTTTATTTCTACCCCACTAATCTTTTTGTAAAACTTTAT